>CAKOKF010000012.1 GCA_934090775.1 uncultured Bacilli bacterium | reverse complement strand
GAACTATTAGCGGTTATTGTAGTTTTAGCTATTTTAATTGGGATTGCTACTCCTAATGTTATTGGTTTACTAAGAAAGCAAAAAGATAAAACTACGGATATCGTTTTAACTAACTTAAATGATGCGGCGGTAAGTTATGCTAAAGAACAAATTTCTCTAAACAAATTACATTTAAGTAGTTGTGATTTTGAGATAAAAGACGAAAATACTGCTAAAGCTAATCTTAATCAAGGTAAGAAATGTGTTAAAGCTTATAATATAGGTGTCTTAAAAAATAATGGAACTTTTGAAGATAAACAAAATTCATGTGATTCAGCAAAAGATATTTATGCCTATAATTATAGTAATGGGAATTACAGTGAAATTAAAACATTTATTCCTGATGATACTTGTAATGTTAAGTAAAGGGGTAAAGTAAGTGCAAAAAGAATTAAAATATTTAATTATAAATTATAGTGAAAAAGATTTACCATATATCGATGGACTAGTTGCTTTTCTAGAAATTAGAACTGCTGAAATAGTTAAATGGTTTGGGATAGATGATTTTGGTTCAAAACCAGTAGTGACCATCTTTGCAGGTACTAAAGAATTTTATCAAGCAATCTTAGAATATAAACCAGAGGAAAAAATAAATGAATGGGTAGCTGGTTACGCTTTTAAAAAAGATGGTATTAATACAGTTTATACTTTATCAATTGAAGGGCTTTTAGAAACCGCCCATAAGAATGCCAACATAGAGGAATTAAAAAAACTTATTGTTCATGAATTTAGTCATTCCTGTCAGCAAAAGATAAGAAATTCACAAACAGCTATTTGGCTACTCGAAGGTATGGCTTGTTTTCTAGCAGGCCAGCATAAGAAAGATGAAGGATCAATTACAACTAGCTTAGATAGTATGATACAAAGTCATGATGTTAAAGGCTATGGCGATTATAAAAAAATGTTTGTTTACGTATATGAAACTTATGGTAAAGAGTATTGCTTAGAACTTTTAAATAACAAAGAAAAAGCTTATCATGATACACCTTATCTTTATCAAGAAGCCGTAAATTACTATAAAGAAACATTAAAAAGATAAAAAATAATATAAATTAAGGAGTTTATCAGTAAAATAAAGATAAATTCCTTTTTTAAAACCAAAATTTACGATATAATAAATTATTAGAAAGAAAGTGAATATATGGGAATTTTTGATAAATTAAAACAAATAGTAAATAATAAAACTAAAGAAGAGAAAGTAAATGAAGAAGTAGAAAGCTATAGTAAAGGTTTAGAAAAAACAAGAAATGAATTTGTTTCTAAATTAAATGTCTTAGGAATTAAATATACCAAAATAGATGATGCTTATTTTGAAGAATTAGAACAAATTTTAATAATGGCTGATATTGGTGTTAATACCGTTGAAAACTTTTTAGATAGATTAAAAGCGAGAGTAAAGAAAGAAAATATAACTGATACTAAGTATTTAAACGAAGTAATCGTTGATGAATTATTTATCATTTATGTTAACGGAGAAAATATAACTGATAAAATTAATATTGCTGAGAGTGGGCCAACTGTCATTTTAATGGTTGGCGTTAATGGTGTAGGTAAGACTACAACAATTGGTAAACTTGCTTATAAATATCATAACGAAGGTAAAAAAGTTATGCTAATTGCCGCTGATACTTTTAGAGCTGGCGCTGTCGAACAATTAAAAGTTTGGGCGGATCGTACTGATTCTATCTTTTATGGTAAAGAAAATACAGATCCTGCTGGTGTTATTTATGATGGCTTAGTAAAAGCTACGGAAGAAAAGGCTGATATTGTCTTAATTGACACCGCTGGTCGTTTACAAAATAAAGTGAATTTAATGAAAGAATTGGAGAAGATGAATAAAGTTATTGCTAAATTTATTCCTGACGCTCCTCATGAAACCCTTTTAGTAATTGATGCTACTACTGGTCAAAATGGTATTATGCAAGCCAAAGCTTTTAAAGAAATTACCAATATTACAGGTATTGTTCTTACTAAATTAGATGGTACTGCTAAAGGTGGCATTGTTCTAGCTATTAAAGAAGAAGTAAATATTCCGGTTAAATTTATTGGCTTAGGTGAACAAATGACTGACTTAAAACCATTTGATATTGAATCTTATATTTATGGTTTATTTAAGGATATGATGTAATTTGAAAAGTGACATTGAAATAGCAAATCTTGCTAAGTTAGAACCTATTAATAAAATCTTAAATAAATATGATATTAATGATGATTCAATAATTAATTATGGTAAATATATAGCTAAGCTAGACTTGAAAACTTCAAATGAAAAGTCTAAAAACGGTAAATTGATTTTAGTAACCAGCATTAGTCCTACTATTTACGGTGAAGGTAAAACGACTACAGCTATTGGTTTAGTTGATGCTTTAAATAAATTAAATTATGATAGTGTCGCAATTTTAAGAGAGCCAGCTTTGGGTCCTGTCTTTGGCACTAAAGGTGGCGCCACGGGTGGTGGCTATGCACAAATTATGCCAATGATTGATATTAATTTGCAATTTACTGGCGATATGGGCGCCATTTGTACTGCCAATAATTTACTTTGTGCTATCATTGATAATCATATTTTTCAAGGAAATTTACTAAAAATCAAGCAAGTAGTAATACCACGAACGATTGATATTAACGACCGCGCCTTACGAAATATCACTATTAACTCTAGTTATACAAGAGAGGAACATTTCATTTTAACGGTTGCCAGTGAGTTAATGGCTATTCTTTGTTTAGCTAATGACTTTAACGAACTTAAAGAAATGGTTAGTAAGATGATTGTTGCGTATGATGAGACCGACAAGCCAATTTATACTGAGGATTTAAAAGCAACTGACGCCATTTGTATTCTTCTAAAAGAGGCCATTAAACCTAATGCTGTTCAGACTTTAGAGCATAATTTAGCCATCGTTCATGGTGGCCCCTTTGCTAATATTGCTCATGGTACGGCCTCAATTGCTGCTATCAACACTGGTTTACAAAATTTTCCTTATTCAGTTGTCGAAGCTGGTTTTGGCTCTGACTTAGGAGCTGAAAAATTCTTGGATATAGTTTGTCCAAAAGGAAAATTTTATCCTGATGTTATAATTTTAAATGCTACTATTCGTGCTTTAAAATATAATGGTCATGATAACTTAGTGACAGGTTTAGCTAATCTTCAAGCTCATATTGACAATATGAAAAACTTTAGCAGTAATATAATTGTTTCTTTAAATAGATTTAATGACGACGCTTTAGAAGATATTAATCTTGTCAAAGACTATGTCGAAAAGCAGGGCATAGAGTTTGCTATCAATACAACTTATAAAGACGGCAGTACTGGTGGTTTAGACTTGGCCAATAAAGTAATTTCTTTAAGTAACAATAACTCGAAAAAAATAATAAAACTTTATGATAATAATAAATCGATTAAAGAAAAGATAAATATTATTGCTACTAAAGTTTATCATGCTAAGAGTGTTACTTATACTGAAAAAGTCGAAACCAAAATACAACTTATCGAAAAATTAAACTTAGACAAGTATCCCGTTTGTATTAGTAAGACACCAATGTCGATATCGGATAATAAAGACCTCTTGGGTTATCCTAAAGAACATACTATGCATGTGACTGATATCAAATTAAATAACGGGGCTGGTTTTATTGTTGTTTACATGGGTAATGTTATAACCTTACCAGGTTTAAGTAAAAATAGTAATTATTTAAAAATGCATATTGATGAGGCTATGCATATAGAAGGAATAATGTAATGAATAGAGTAGAATTAACAAACCTTTTTGATATATATGAATCTTTGCTTACGGAGCGTGAAAAAGAAATATTTAAATATTATTATTTTGAAGATTTATCTTTAAGTGAGATTGGTGAAAATTTAAATATAACGCGTACTGGAGTATTTAATACTTTAAAAAAGGTTGAAGAAAAACTTTCCCAATATGAAGAAAGTTTAAAATTAATGGGTATAAAAAATACTTTAAAAAATTTATTAAACATCGAGGATATTAATATAATAAAAAATAAAATTAAGAAAATTATCTAGTATTTAGATTAAAATAAAAGAATTAGAATTTCTATAATGAATCCTAATTTTTTTTCTTTCTAATCTTCAAAAGATTGATATATTTCTAGCTTAAAATTATTTAACTTTTTCTCTTTTATAAATGAACTTTATATAAATAACTAAATAAATGAAAGCTAATAAGAAACCACCAAAAACATCAGAAGCATAATGAACTCCTAAATAAATACGACTTAGGCCAATTAAAAGAATTAAAATACTTAAAAAAGTCATTAAACCATACTTAAGAGGTTTCTTTAAATCAGTATAATATAAATAATAAATGATAAAACCATAAAAAGCAAAAGATACCATGGAGTGTCCAGATGGAAAACTAAAACCATTTTCAATAATTAAATTAATATCGATAGGTCTATCCCTTCTAACGATACTTTTAACAATGAAATTACTAGCAAAGACACTTACTAAGTTAATAGTAAAATAACGATTAAAACTTTTATCTTTATTAAATATATAAAAAATAATTATTATTGGTATCATTACCGTAAAATTTCCACATTCTGTAATAACCTTAAAGAATGATGTAACTTGGGGACTAATTAATTTTTTTACATAATTATATATAAAATTATCAAAATTACTAATAGTATCAGCAGTAATAAGTTTTATTAAATATAAAAATGTAAATAAACATAACAGTAAAACTATCCAAATTAAATATTTATTTATAAATTCCTTTATCTTTTTCATAATATCACTATAATAAGTATAGCATATTAAGTTATGATTATGTTAAAATCTTAAGTAAGAAGTAATAGGAGTGAGAAAACAATGAAGAAAGTTTTAATTACTGGTGGTACCAGTGGTATCGGGTATGCTACTTTAAAAAAATTAGTAGAAAAATATGAAGTTATTTTTACTTATTGTCATAATGAAACTAAGGCATTAGAAATAGCTAATAAATATCATATTAAAGGGTTTTATTTGGACTTAGAATCCAAGACGAGTATTGAAGAATTAGTTGATAATATTGATAATATTGACATTTTAATTAATAATGCCGCCATTGCTAGAGATAATTCTTTTGATGATAAGACCTATGAAGAATTTAGTAAAGTGATAAATACCAATTTAACGGGGACGTATTATTTAACAAAACTACTAAGTAAAAAGATTAATAAAGATGGTAATATCTTATTTATAAGTAGTACTAACGGTATTGATACGCCTTATATCGAGTCAATTGATTATGATGCTAGTAAAGCTGGTGTTATTTCTTTAATGCATCATTTTGCTCAACACTTGGCTCCTATACGTGTGAATACAATCGCTCCTGGTTGGGTGGATACCGAAATGAATGCTTCATTAAGTCCAAATTTTAGAAAACAAGAAGAAAGTAAGATTTTATTAAAAAGATTTGCTCGTCCGGAGGAAATAAGCAATGTAATCGAGTTTATTATTAGTGATGCTGCAAGTTATATAAGTGATACCGTAATTAGAGTAGATGGTGGTGTAAAAAATGATTAATATATTAGATTTAGTTCAAAAATTTGAAAAAGAAAATATAGAACTTTTTCAAAAGTTAGATGAAATAAGTTTTACAAATAGTAAAAAAGTTTTAAAAGCTTTTAAAGAAAATAATGTTAATGCTAGTGATTTTGCGGGGACCAATGGCTATGGTTATGACGATTCTGGTCGCGATAAGATAGAACGTGTCTTTGCTGATGTTCTTGGTGGTGAAGATGCTTTAGTTCGTCCACAATTAATAAGTGGTACTCATGCTTTAACAGTTTGTTTCTTTGGCCTTTTAAGACCAGGTGATACACTTTTATCAATTAATGGTAAGCCTTATGATACCTTAGATGAAGTTATTGGTATTAGAGAAAATTCTAGTAGTTTAAAAGCTTTTAAAGTTAATTATGATCAAATTGATTTAGTTAATAATGATTTTGACTACGATAAAATTAAATCTTATTTAAGTGTTAATAATGTTAAAGTAATAGAAATTCAACGTAGTGTTGGTTATGCCAATCGAGATACGATCAGTATTGAAAAAGTTGAAAAAGTTTGCAAGTTAATAAAAAACATCAGTCCTCAAACTATTATTATGGTCGATAATTGTTATTGTGAATTTGTTAGTACTAAAGAACCATTAAATGTCGGTGCCGATATCATGGTTGGTTCTTTAATTAAAAATTTAGGGGCTGGTATTGCTGGTACGGGTGCTTATATTGTTGGTAGAGCTGATTTAGTTAAACTATGCAGTGAGCGCTTGACAGCACCTGGTGAAGGTAAAGAGATCGGTCCTTCTCTAGGTCTTAATCGTTCCTTTTTACAAGGACTTTATATGGCTCCCCAAGCGGTAGTTAATGCTTTAAAAACTGGGATGTTAGTTAGTTACTTATTAGAACATTTAAATATAGAAGTTTATCCTAAGTATAATGATACTAGAAGTGATATCGTAACTCGCATTATTTTTAATGATAAAGATAAACTTATTAAATTTGTTCAAGGCATTCAAGGAGCTAGTGCTATTGATAGTAATGTTTTGCCCATACCAGTTGCTACCCCGGGTTATGATGATGAAATAATTATGGCAAGTGGCTCCTTTACACAAGGCTCATCTATTGAAATAAGTTGTGATGGTCCGGTAAGAAGCCCTTACATAGCATATTTACAAGGTGGCATTACTTATGATTATGGTAAGTTAGCTGTTATAAACGCTATAGAAAATATTTTAAAAGGAGAAAATTGATTTTTAAAATACTATAAAATATGATAGAATAAAAAAGAATAGAAGTATAAGAAAGTGGGATTAGTGTGAACGATATAGAATTACCTAAAATTAAAGAAGAAAAAATAGAGAATCAAGAAATAAAACCATTAACTTTTAAAGAATTGGGAAAAGAGATATTTACTTTTTTAACCCATCATGATTTAATCGATATCATTGTCTTTCTTTTTGAACTTATAATTATTGGGTTAGTAGTTGTTGCTTTTAAGATACCATTTGAATTAATTATCGATTTAGGGCCTAAACTATTTAGTGTTCTTGGCAATGGTAAAATAATTGCAGTTTTAGTAACTATTTGGACCATTATTTTTAATATAATTTATACAATTGTTGGTATTTATGCTTATATTAAGATATGTGAAACAAGATTTGTCAATTTAAATAAAAGAAAGTAATTTGAGTTGGAACAAATCTTTTTTAATTTTAGTAAAAAGTGCTTTTTTGGACTTTTAAACTATTGTAGTGTATAATGTTAGCAAGGAGGAAAAATGAACAATAAATTTTTAAGTAAAGTATTTGGCTGGATGGTAATAGGACTTTTGGTAACTTTTGGGACTGGCTTCTTAGTGTCATCTAATGAAAACATTTTAATTAATGTTTTATCAGGACCTGGGTTACTTGGCATTTTAATAATGGAAATAGCCATCGTTTTATTTTTATCATTTAGAATTGCTAAGATGAGTCCGGCTGTTGCTAAAGCAAGTTTTATTTTGTACTCATTTGTTAACGGGCTATTCTTTTCGACCTATTTTGTTGAATTTGAAATAACCTCATTAATATTTGTCTTCTTAATAACGGCCATTGTCTTTGCAATATTTGCGTTAATAGGAGCTTTAACAAAATTAGATTTAAGTAAAATGGGTTCATACTTACTAATGGGACTTATTGGTATTATCATTTGTGGTATTATTAACATCTTTGTTGGTAGTAGTAGCTTTGAATTTATGATATCAGTTATAGCTGTTATTTTATTTCTAGGTTATACGGCTTACGATGTTAAAATGATTATGAACTCTGATAAGTTTGTTAATATTTCTGAAGAAAATTTAGCTATATATGGCGCTTTACAATTGTATTTAGATTTTATTAATTTATTTATTAGATTAATTGAATTCTTTGGCAAAAGAAATGATAATTAAAAAGCTATTAACTTTAGGTAGTTAATAGCTAGAAGAGTGTAGAACTAGTTTCTACATTTTTTTAATTTATAATATTAATTAATAATCTTATGGCTGTTTTTTCTTCACCATTGATTAAAACATCATTAAAAGCAGGAACAATACCTATATTAATACCGGCAGGTGCTAAGAAACCTCTTGCAATTGCAACTGCTTTAACAGCTTGATTTAAAGAACCAGCTCCAATCGTTTGCAATTCCACACTTTCATTTTCCCTAAAAATATTAGCGATGGCACCTGCTACTTTACTAGGGTTAGATTTTGATGATACTTTTAAAATTTCCATAATTTTTAATTCCTCCTAGAAAATATATATGCATTTAATAAAAAAATTTTCATAAATAATATTTTTTCTTTAAAATTAAAAATAAAGAGCAAATTATTCTTGTAATTAATATAAGTTTATGGTGGGTGGCTGTGGGAAGTAATACTAATCAAATTATAATTAAAAAGTCATAAACACTTAAATAAAATATTTAGTAATTATGACTTTTTAACTTAAGAAATAGCCTTTACAAAAAGAATCGAGCCGAGAATAATACCTATACTTAGAAATAATAAAATATTTAAGAAAATATTTAAATAGCCAGTTTTTGATAATGGACGATACCACTCAATACTATGATCAGGATAATCTTTATCGATATCTTCTTCATTATAAGAACCTTCAGCATTAGGATTGGTTTTAATTAATTTTTTAGACTTATTCTTTCCATCTTGACTTCTATTGTTAATATCATCAATTTGTTGAAGAGCACTATTATAAAAATCTACTTCTTTAACAAATCTAGGATTATCAGTATAATTAACATCACTTTCTATTTTATAAATTTTTCTTACAAAATTACTAAGTAAGTTTTTTAAATCATCATTTAAATAATCATGATAAAGTAATAATTGAAAAAAATAGTTATTGTATTTATCAATAAAATCTTCTTCGCTGCCAAAATTATTATAAAAATCAGCTTCATGATCTAAATAAACATTCTTAAACTCATAAATTTTTAAAATAGCAAAAAAGTTAGTTGTACTAATTTTACCAGCCGCTAAATCATTAAGTAAAAGACTATTATTAGCATAAAGAACCTCTCTTAAATCAAAATTTTGTAAATTTAACTTTTTATCTTTAAAAATAAGATAATTATTTTCGATCATAAAGTCATTATTTAAAACAAAAAAATAATTTTTCAAGCTATTAAAACATATGGTATTACTTAAGGTAAAATCTATCATATATAATCCTTCTATTCTAAACTTATTGTAACAAACAATTTCTATTTTTTCAATAATATAGTATAATATGAAACGTGATTGCTATGAAAGAAAAATTAAATGAAGAATTTATAAAAAAGTTATCAAGTAAAAAAAATGAACCTGGTTGGATGCTAGAACATCGCTTAAAGGCTTATCATAATTTTTTAGAACAAGAAGAACCTAATTTCGGACCGGATATTCATATTAACTTTGATGAGATTTGTTATTATAAAGATAAGACTAATAAGATGACCGATAAGTGGGCAAATGTTAGTTGTAATCTAAAAAATACTTTTGATGATTTAGGGGTTATCAAAGCGGAAGAACACTATTTGGGTGGTGTTACTAATCAATATGAATCAGAAGTGTTTTATCATAATCAAATTATTGGTAATGGTATTATTTTTACTTCAACTGATGATGCCTTACAGAAATATCCCAAGCTTTTTCAGAAGTATTTTAATAATTTGGTTAAATTAGAAGAAAACAAATATACGGCTTTAAATAATGCTGTTTGGTCTGGTGGTTCGTTTATTTATATTCCCAAAGGAGTAAAAGTAGATAAACCCTTACAAAGTTATTTCCGCATTGAAAGTGAGTCTTTAGGTCAATTTGAGCATACGATTATAATAGTTGATGATGGTGCTGATCTTTCTTATATCGAAGGGTGTACAGCAACGGCTTATTCAAAAACTAGTTTACATGCAGGGGTTGTTGAAATTTATGTTGGTAAAAATGCTAAATGTCGTTACTCAACTATTCAAAATTGGTCGACCGATGTTTATAACTTAGTTACAAAACGTGCGATTGTTGATGATGGTGGCATTATGGAATGGGTTGATGGTAATATTGGTAGCGGTCTTACGATGAAATATCCTTCTTGTATTTTAAAAGGCGATAACTCAATTGGTAACTCTATCAGTGTTGCATATGCTAAAAAGGGTCAAGTCTTAGATGCCGGTGCTAAAATGATTCATTTAGGTAAAAATACGAAGAGTAGTATAATCAGTAAATCTATTGCGGAAGCCGGAGGAATTGCTAATTATCGGGGAACAACGAAAATTACAAAAAATGCTGCTAATTCTATGGCTACTATTAAATGTGATACGATTCTTTTAGATGATATTTCCAAGAGTGATACTTTTCCTAAAAATATTGTTGGTAACAAGACTTCTAGTCTTACACACGAAGCAACAGTATCAAAATTAGATGCCGATAAGTTATTTTACCTAACAAGTAAGGGCTTAACTGAAGACCAAGCAAGAGAACTTTTAATCATGGGCTTCATGACTGATTTTAAAAAAGAATTACCAATGGAATACGCTGTTGAATTAAATCGTTTAATAAAAGAATAGATTATTAAAAATTGTTAAAACCCGAAAAAAATACTAAAATCCTAAAATTAGAATAAATTAGCATACTAAACTTTAAGTTTGGTTTAGCTAATTTTTTTATTTTGCTAAATATTTTTACTGAATTTTTTAAATAGTAATTTGTTTATTCATAATTATTTTGCTAATCTATGCCTCATAAAGGAGGTGAAAAAATGATTAACGAAGTTGTTCTAGTAGGAAGATTAACAAAGGATCCAGAAGTGATGGATACGGAAAATGGTAAGAAAAGAGCTTCTATAATCTTAGCGGTTCCTAGGAAGTTTAAAAATGTTGATGGTATATACGAAACAGATTTTATTCGCGTAATTTTATGGAATGTGATAGCTATAAATACTAAGGAGTATTGTAAATCTGGAGACTTATTAGGAGTAAAGGGGCGTATTCAAATTAATTCTTATAAAGATAGTGAAGATAATACTCATTATGTAACGGATATTATTGCTGAAAAAATTACTTTTTTATCTTCTAAGCGTAATGAATCGGAAGAGTCGTTAGAAGATAAAGGCTTGGAAGAATCTTAACACTCAAGGAAGTTACTTAAAAAAGAATAGGAAGGACAATAGGCTAGTGTGATTTTAACTTTTGTTTTCTAAATTATTGAACTTCAATTTACATTAATAACTAGAAATGATAAAATTTTGTTAATTAGAAAGAAGAATAGTTATGGATGAAAATAGGAGTTTACATAGTTTAGGAGTAGCCAAAAAGATGGTGGAAATTGGTACTAATCTTGGCTTATCAACAACGGAGCTTAATGCCTTATTTACTTTAGGTATTGTTCATGATATTGGTTACCAGTTTGGCCCTGGTAATATGCATCAAAAAAATGGTGGTTTAGTCTTAAAGGAAAATGGATATCAATATTGGCAAGAAGTTTATTATCATGGTATTGTCCAAAATGAGTATTTCTCTTTATTTTTAAATATATTAAATCAAGCGGACATGCAAATTGATAAAATGGGTCAAGATGTTGGTTATGAAGGAAGACTAGATGATATTAAATCACGATATGGTGAAGATTCTAAAGTTTATCAATCTTGCGTTGATTTAGTAGAATTTATTCAAGAAAGTAGTAATAAAGATTTTAAGAAAAAACAAGAAAATAAAATAAGTGATCATAAAAAAGAAGCCGCTAGCAAACATGCGATTATAATTATTAGAAATAAACAAGGCACATATTTACAATATTTAGAACCAACTTGGCAAAGTTATCTTTTCTTAAACTGCAAAGTTGCATCAAGAACCGATACTCATCCTGTTGTGGATCTTATTTTTGATAAATTAGGAGTGTCTACCCATAACATCCAGTACTTATTTGATAAAGTCCATAGTAAGTACTCGGTAAAACATCAAAAGATGCGTGAATATCATCATTATTTCTTTTTAGTCGATATCGATCTTAATGATAAAATGGTAGACAAAGAGTTTACCATCAATGATACTAAGTTTAAGTGGTTTAGTATGCAAATGTTAGAAAGTGATAAGCGTATTCAAGAAGTTAATAGTGATATTGTTGGCTTTATTAAAGAAGAATTACAAGATTAGAAGATGATCAAAAGAAAAGAGTTGATGATTTTATGTATGGTGCAGTAATTGGTGATTTAGCTGGAAGTATCTATGAATATTCCCAAATAAAAGAAATTAAACCGGTGGTAACTTCAAAAATAATTCCAGCACAAGCTTTTTTTAGTGATGATACCATTTTGACCGTGGCCATTGCGGAGGCTGCTTTAAATCACGGAAATTATGAGACATATCTTAGAAAATATATTAATCTTTACCAAAATTATCATCCAAATTTTAAACCTTACTTTAAAAGTCCTTTTTCACCAAGCTTAATGCAGTGGGCTTCTAAAAATCAAGAGGGACATAGCCACGGTAATGGCGCAATGATGCGAATCTCAGCAATCGGGCATCTATTTAATATCGAAGAAGATGTAATAAGAGAAGCTACTCTGGCAACTATTCCTACTCATAACTCAAAAGAAGCAATTATATCGGCTCAAATTATCGCTCTAATGATTTTTTATTTTCGTAAAGGCTTATCTAAAGATGAAGTGTATAGTTTATTAAACTTATCTCTTACTTTTCAACCTTTTCTAAAGTTTAATACAACTTGTGAAGAAACTCTTAATAACGTTTTATACATTATTTATAATAGTACTAGCTTCGAAGATGCTATTAGAAAAACTTTATTAATGGGCGGGGACACTGATACAAATACCTGTATTGTCGCTTCTATTTGTGAAACTTTATATGGAGTTTCCAATCCTTTAGTTAAAGAAGCTGAAGCCAAGATACCCAAAGAATTTACTAGAATATTAAGACAAATATAATTAATAAAATATGAAAAAGGCTTATTTAATAAGCAATAACAATAAAAAAGAAAAAACTAAGAAAGAGATGATAAAATGAAATCAGGAAAAGTAGTTATTTTAGCCGGAAATAAAAGAGCTGGAAAGACAACTTTAGCTAATAAATTAAATAAAGAGTATAATTTTACTCACCTTAATATGGATCAAATATTAGATGCTGTTGATTATGTTTGTGATAAGAAAGACATTAAACATTTTATAGATTGTTATGATTTTTTGGAAAAGTTAGTAGAGTTTGCTTATGACAATGCCAAAAATTATGGTGAAAACACCGTTATTGAGTATATTTTTAAGATTAGCGACATAAAGAAATTACAAGAAAAGTATAATGTTGATGCTTATGCCTTGTATACCGAAACGGATGAAGAAAATCTAAGAAAAATATTAAAAGAATATTCCCAGCCATTTGATTGGCCTTCCCTTGTAGGCGAGGATGACTTTAATCGTAATATTAAAGAAATATTGGATCTTAATGAATCTTTAAAAGAAGAATGTAAAGATAGTAAAGTCAAATTAATTAATACTAATTATGGCCAAAATAGAGAATTAATTATTAATGAACTTTGTCAAAAAATTGGGGCAAATTAATAGAAAAAAATAAAAACAAGAAAGGAAGTAAGGGTATGAAAACTAAAATTATAAGTAAAACTTATCTAAGAGATATCGAAAAATATGAATTAAAAGTTTATTTAGACCAAGATGATTACTATATTAGTGTCAAAAAATTAATTCAATGTCGGGAAAAATTCGTAATTGATAATGATATAACCGTTATGGATGATGGCTATTATGTTTTTGAAGTTATTCCCAAGAGTAAAGATTATGCTATGCGTTTATTTTTGGATAAAGATAAAAAGCCTTTAGAATATTATTTTGATATATGTCGTAATGCTAGACTTGATCCTAAATATAATATTCCTATGTATGACGATTTATATTTAGATGTAACTTCGCTTTTTGGTAAAATAAATGTCTTAGATGAAGATGAACTTTTAGAAGCTTATAAAGAAGGTGAATTTACTAAGACTGAATTAAATGGTATTTATGCTACCAAAGATCGTTTAATAAAAGAGATTAAAGATGGAACCAATCCTTGTATGCAAATTGATTATTTAAAATATCTAGGTAACATGTAATGTTGATTAGGGGGATTAGAAATGTTAGCAAGTGATGTAAAAAGAGTCATAAGAGGCACCGGATCTTATGATAATATTAAATATGGCAATACAGTATCAATTACTGGTGATGGTGGCCATGCTTGGGGTTATTACGGTCCTGCTTATAAAAAATTAGCACCCTTATTAATGACTTATTTGCCCTATGCTGGGGCTTTACAAAATTTAGAAGCTAGTAAAAGTACTTTAACAGCGGAACAATACCAAGTTCGTAAAAAGCAAATTGAATATGCTTATATTAAAAGTTATTATGAAACAAGATTAAAAGACTTGGAGCTGGATATATTTTTGAAGACTTTACAAGAAAAATTTGGAACGAATATTATTTTCTTATGTCATGAACCAGTAAACGAATTTTGCCACCGTCGGGTTTTAGCCGACTTTATTGAGCTGAAAACGGGGGTCTACATTCCGGAATTAAAAATTATCACTAGCGATGAAGAAACATATAAAAAGCCTCTTTCTTATAAAAAAGAGTTACGAAAAATAATGAAAAGAGGATAATCATGCAAATAGATGAACTAGTAAGTTTAATTATCGATGTTTGTCAAAAATATAACCTAAGTAAGATCTATATTTGTGGTAATGGCAGTAGCGGTAAGACAACCTTAAGCAAAGTATTATATAACACAGCTAGAAAAATAAATACTTGTAATTTAATATCTTTAGATGATTACTTAGTGGATATTAATTTAAGAAAAAATTCTTTATATACCTGGAATGATGATAATAAAAAGTATCAAGGTCGTTACACTTCCTCTTGTATGGAATCTTATTTCTATAAAGGCGTATATGAGGTATTATACAATATTGATAACGGTTTAGAATGCTTCTACTTCCCGTATCATTATCAAGATAAACAAAAAATAAGAAAGCTATATCCTAATTATTTCTTAACTATTTTAGAAGGAGTAGGGACTTGCTTTTTAGATAAAGAACCAAGTCAATCTTTAACTATTTTATTAAAATGTAACAAAGAAGAAGAAATATATCGTCGAAAGAAAAGAACTCTCGAACTAAATAGAGATACATCCGAATTATATGATGATATTTGAAGTCAAGAATTTAAAGTAAATGTTTTAAGTAAGGAAGATACCTTTGATTTAGTTATTGAAAGTCAAAAGGATTATAGCTATTCTATTTTACAAAATCGAGTAGATAATAAGAAAGGGTAATATAAAATGAATGAAGAATTAAATTATATGCTTTTAAATAATAAAAATATTGGCATAAGTAAAATAGAACTTAATAAAGATGAACTTCTAGTGATAGATAAGAGTAGCAAGTACACGTTTCATATAACTCTTGCTTATGATTGGCGCAAGATCAATAAAGTTGAAATCGGTACCAAAGAAGATATTATGTTTAATGAATATTATTTAATTGAAAATAATGAATCAGTTTTAATTTGGCCTTGTACTAGTCAAGTTCATAAAATAAGTAAGGATTATATATCGTTCTATTTAAAATTCTTAAATATTGATAATGCTAAAGATACGTGTTACATGAATAAAAAAGGTCACTTTGATATTCCTCTAAATTCTTTACAAGTAAAAGTTTATATTAACTATAAGGATGCTAAAGAAGGAAAAATTATTTATGAGGGCGAAATTGGATAAGTTGATAATAAAAGATTTAAGTACGAGAAAAAAATAAATATAAATTTTAATATAAAAAAGGAATCACTTTAGGGTGGTTCCAGTTTCTTTATTGATTTTAATATTCTCTTGTTCAAGATATTTCAAATAGTATATTTTTAAAAGTTTTATAGTTTTGCTGTGGTCGTTGATTCGGTTCCTTACTTAAATGCATCAGCTTCTTTATGAATAGCATCACTTTTTCTCGCAATTGCATCATAACGATTATATTCACCAAATTTGCCTGTTTTTGAGCAATGCCAAGGATAATGGTCATACCATGATATCTTTCAAAAGCAATGCGATAGTGAAGCCCAAGATGCATACGTAAATAAGCAGTTCCATAATGACTGTTAACATGACCGATTTCGACGCTTGTAGGAACAGCATCTTCGGTAGCTAGCGGATTACTTAATTTACTAATTAAGTTTATGACATTGTCCGGACTAAGACTTTTAACGTCTTCATAAAAATAACCGGAAAAGAAGATTTGGTATTTATTATTTACTAAGAAAGGTAGTGTCTTTTTTTGCGTTTTATCAAATTCTTTAATAAATTCACTTATATAATCAAAACCTTTTTCAATTTCTAAAATTAAATCCAGTTCTTTTAAGTAAGCAATTTGACCATCAAAATCAAAAATATCTTCAAATAATATTTCATTTAAAGTTTTTATCTTTTCAATAAGAGTATATAATGCAAAAGCTCCAAGGTCTTCTTCGGATCTTGCAATTTCTATAAAATGGTTGATATTTTCGGTGTAAGAGATATCATAATTATAGAAATCTTCAACGCAAGTAAATCCTTTAACTTTAAAAAGTGCTTCATTATCTAAAACTTCACTTAAATTAGCAATCATTTTTAAGCGAAATTCTTCAGTTATAGCTAAATTGCTAGTAGAAGAATAAGTGCTTATTATTTCTTTAACCTCTTCTAACATAAAGTTCTTCCTTTAAACCCATACAAACTACATCAGCATGTCTAGAATTAATATTACATTGGGTTTTTAATTTTTCTAGTTGATAGTATAGATTAATAATACCTTGTTTATTACCATCTGGTTTTAGGGTGATAGCCATATCATAGATAGCTAGTAATCTTTCTAAATATTCACCACTTAATTGATTGGTTGCTTTTAAATATTCTTTAGTGCTAATTAAATCGTTAATTAAATTTGTTTTATAAACATCATAAGTGATATGACTAATTTGTTCCATATTCTTATTCATTATAATGTATCTAAGAACAAATTTTTTTTCGTTTTTAGAAAGTTTACCATCAGCAAGATATTTTTTTAATACTTGCATATAATAATTGGAATTCTTAAGCTTCCTCCTTAAACTTGAAAATACTATAACACAAAATGAAGGTAAGGGATAGAGTAAATTTTGCAAGTGCTGTTTGGGATAAATATTGATTTAAATAATTGGATATTTCCAAGAAAATAGTAATATATTGTGTATTGTTAATGCAAATATAAAAATTATTTTAAATAAATTAGTACTAAGATAGATCTAGTGTGAATCTATCTTTTCTTTTGGATTTGTAGCTTTTTGCTAATTAAAATAGGGAAACTATTGCTAAATCAAATGACATTTAAAGTGAGGTATGATATAATTTTTAATGGATTTAAGGATTATTAGACAAAGAAAGAAAAAATAAAAAAATGACTCAACTGAAATTTTTAAGCATATTTTTTTTACAAAATTGCTTAATGAACAATACAATTAGAGTGAGTGCAAGAATAGGTTACCTCAAAATTATGGATTTGTTTATTGCTACTTCAATTGATTATAATCCAAAATTGGAAGAAGCTTATACTTTCTTTAAGATTGTTCAAAATAAATTACACTATGCAATAACTGGTAATACTGCGGCCGAAATAATATATAATAGAGTAGACTCAAAAAAAGAAAATATGTGCCTAACTAACTAGAAAAATTCTCCTGATGGACCAATTTATAAATATGATGTAGACATTGCAAAAAACTATTTAAATGAAAAAGAATTAAAAGATTTAAATAGAATTGTAACATGTATTTAGACTATGCGGAGTTACAGGCGGAAAATCACAATGCAATGACTATGAAAGATTGGGTAGAAAAATTAAATGTATTTTTGCAATTTAATGGTAAAGAAATATTACATAACGCTGGAAAAATATCGGCTAGTGTTGCCCAAGAGTTAGCATACAAAGAATATGATAAATTTAAAGTTAAACAAGATCAATTATATAAATCTGACTTTGATAATTTTTTAAACGAAGCAAAAATGATAGAAAATGGAAGTGAAAAGAATGAATAATGAAAATGTAAATAAAACCAATATAAACTGGTAAAGAACGACTTATATAAACTCTCTTTAAAACCCTTATTTTATAAGACTTTTAATTAAAATCCTTTTTACAATTTTTAATAAAAAATTAATAAAAATTATAATAAAAATTAGGTAAGAACGACTTAAAGAAACTTTCATATAATTTGCACATTTAATTATTTTTATTAGTAGTATTATAATTAATATATAATTTGTTGGAGTGTGGTTATAATGAAAAAAATAAAATTACCTATTAAGAATATAGAAACTAACATAATTTTAAATGCCTTAATACAATTTAAAAATGATAAATTAAAACAAGGTATCTATACAGAACCTATTGATGAACTAATTTTAAAATTGAATAAAATTATAATATATTCTTTTCTTTTATTTCCTTTTATGATATAAATATGAAAATTAATACTAATGTAAAAAAGGAGGAGAAATAAATGGAATGGAATCAAATGTTACCAGAGTTTGATGTTTTTAATTTAGAAGATAGTTTACAGTTTTATATAGATTTAATTGGTTTTAATGTAGTGTATGATAGAAAAGAAGATAAATTTGCTTTTTTGCAATTAGAAAATGTACAACTTATGATACAAGAAATAGACAATGAGAATAATAAATGGGGAACTGGAAAATTAGAATACCCACTAGGAGTTGGCATTAATTTTCAAATAGATGTAACTAATATAGATGAAATATATAATAGATTAAAAACAGCAAAATATAAAATATTTATAGAAATGGAAGAACATTGGTATAGAAAAGATAATATTCTAATGGGATGTAAAGAGTTTTTAGTACAAGATCCAAATGGATATTTATTAAGATTTAGTCAAGATTTAGAAGACAGAGAAATATAAAAATGGTTAATAAAAATAAAACTTAAATATTAAGTTTTATTTTTACGAATTCATGTAAAAAGTTATGTAAAATCAGAAATAGCAAAAAAATGGAATGCTAAAAAGGTAGATGAAATATTAAAAAAAAGAACATATACCGGTGATTTGATTCAAGGGGTAAGAAAGAAAATTAGTCATAAAATTTATTAAACATATTTGAACTGATTAAAAATGGTCAGTTCTTTTTTTATGCTAGAAATTGAATACATAGCCATCTTATTAAATTAAGGTGGCTAAATTAAAAGAAAGGAGGAGTTGGTAAAACAACAACAACTTTTAATCTTGGTGTAGCATTGGCTAAACAAGGGGAAAAGTGTTAGTTGTAGATGTTGATCCTCAGAGTAATTTAACTACTTTAAGGCTGAGTAAGTATGCTAATTGCACTTTTAAAATTAAGTATAGGAATACTAATTCTATATTTTAAAATAAAAAAGGTTATTTCTAAAATTATGAAATAGCCTTGATACATAATTAAATTAT
>CAKOKF010000011.1 GCA_934090775.1 uncultured Bacilli bacterium | reverse complement strand
GATGAAGAAATAATTAAAATTAATACTAAAGTTAAAAATGAAATGAAAATGGATAATTTAGCAATTAAGACTAATTACTTTGAATACTTAAGGGGGATTCTAAAGACTGATGATAATAGTGAAGATGAAAAAGAAGAATAGTAACATTGATGCTAATTAGTAAATAGCAAAAAAATCAATAACATTTAATAGAAAATTGGGAGTAAAAAATCACTCTTTTTTCTAATCTATGGTATTATATTATTATAGTATGGAGGACTAACGTGAATAGTAATTATGAGAATTTACCAAAAGAAACCAGGAAAGTTATGGAAAAGGCTATTAATACTTACATTAATGGGTTCCATAAAGATCCATCTTCAAATTATAGAAGAACAACTTGTGTTTTACTGTTAACTATATTAAAAAATGATGAAAGTTTACAGAAATTTTTGAACAAATTAGATTCTGAATTTATGCAAAAATTAGAAAAAATAACTAATGACATTAATGGCACCAAGATGGCTGATTCAAAAACTAGTACTAATTATGAAGAAGATTATCGTTATTGTGGATTTGAATCACTAATAAACGAAACAATAGAATTTTCATATAAAGAATCAGAAGCGTATAAAAAAAGGAATGATAGAGACTTTAATCTTAATTTTTTAAGTCCAAATTTGCTTGCTTTTGAGTTACTGAAACATGGTTATATAAAAAAAATATTTGCTGAAATAGAGGGTAGGCCCAAGGATCCAGACGATACATCAGAATACAAAAATAGTTTGCGTTATAAATTTAAAAATTTTCTTGCCGGGAAACTTATTGAAGAAAAAAGTGTTACCATTACTAAAAATGGAGTTGAGTTAGATGTTATAACGCCTGAAGTTACTTTTATAAAAGAAAATGCTAATCAAGATGTTGTGAGTCAACCAGAGGAAGATGAAAACGTGATGACAAAAACTTTTGAATTTCAAAGTAAAGAAGATGAAAAAAAGGCATCAAGCATTATAAATAATCCTGAAGAAATTAAAAAAGTATTAACATCAATCCAACAAAAGTTTATAGGCCAAGAAGCAGCTGCTAAACTATTATTCTTGAATATTATTAAAAATCAAAAATTAGTTGGTATTCCAAATATTCCAAGTGGCACTCGTTCAATTATGTTTATTGATGGTCCAAGTGGAACTGGTAAGACAGCTATAACTAAGGATATAACAGATAACTTAGGATTACCATTTGTTGCTACTTCAATTACCAATTATTCGGCATCAGGCTATGTTGGTGGAAATATAACTGATATTCTAAAAGAATTATATGTTAAATCTGGTGGCGATTTAGGCAAGGCGCAAAGAGGAATAGTGGTTTTAGATGAACTTGATAAAATAGTTAATAGTGGTCGAGATGAGTTAGTAATGAAAACTGCGGTTCAACATCAACTATTAGACTTTTTAGGTGGCGGCAAATATACTATCGAAGTAAAAAGAGGAACAACAGTAGAGTTTGATACATCAAAAATAACTTTTGTATGCTTAGGAGCCTTAACTAATTTAAGAAATAGTAAAACGCAAGTATCATCACAAAGACCAATAGGCTTTAATGTTAAATATGATGAGCCAAATAAAGCTAAAGAATATTCTATAACACCAGATGATTTAATAGAAATGGGCTTTGAAAAAGAATTAGTTGGTCGTTTTAATACATATATACATACAAAGGATTATAGCAAAGAAGATTTGAAAAAGATATTACTTGAATCAAAAATAAGTCCTTTAATAGGATTTACGACTCTTGCCTCATCTTTTGGAAAAAGATTATTAATAGATGATGGAGTGTATGAATTAATTGCCGAGGCTGCTTATGATTTAAATACCGGGGCTAGAAGTTTACAAACAGTTGTAAATAATTTAAATAGTCAGTATTTAGAAGAGTTATTAATGGGAGTGGAAGATGAAATTCATATTACGACCGAAGATGTAAAAAGAATAACTGATGGTGCATTTAAAGAAAAGGGAAGACATTAGAATGAAATATGAATATAATGGTAACTTATTAGAAGAAGATAGAGTTTTATTAGTAGCAAACGAAATAGTAGAAAAATATCCTGAAATTAATTTTTTATTAGCGCAAATGGCAGCTAGATTAGAAGGATATATTTCTTCTAAAGTTACTCCTGATGATAAATTAAATAGGCTTTATAATATAATGTTGGTAAATCAAAACAATAAAGAATTAATTACAAAAGTCTATCATGATTATACTGGTATTCTAAAATTTGAACTAAGTAATATAAAAAATAGTAAATATATTACAATCGGTAAGATATTAAATGATTTTATAGAAGGTTATTGTGCATTTCCTTTTATGAATTGTATAGAGTAAGAAAACTAATCTTACTTTTTTTCATTTGGGGATTGAAAAGATAAAAATACTATGTTACTATTACAGCGTTTGACGTTTTTAAAAAATAATAAATTAAATATAAAAAAGAAAGTGATGTTATGGAAAAAAAGAAAAACTTAGTTATAGTCGAATCACCTGCTAAAAGTAAAACTATTGAAAAATATTTAGGCGGTGATTATAAAGTAGTATCCAGTAAGGGGCATATTAGAGACCTTTCAACAAAAGGTAAATATGGTTTGGGAATTGATGTGGAAAATGATTTTAAACCTGATTATGTTGCTATTAAAGGTAAATCAAGTATCATTAAAGAATTAAAAAAAGATGCTAAAGAAGCCAACAAAATTTACTTAGCTTCCGATCCCGACCGGGAAGGGGAAGCTATTTCTTGGCATTTATTTGATACTTTAAAATTAAGAGATAAAGATTATGATAGAATTGAATTTCATGAAATTACGAAACCAGCTGTTTTAGAAGCTTTTAAAAATCCTCGTAAAATTGATGATAATTTAGTTAAGTCACAAGAAACTAGAAGAATGCTTGATCGCATAATTGGTTTTAGATTATCTAAGTTAATGCAGTCTAAAACTGGAGGTAAATCAGCGGGACGCGTGCAATCAGTCGCATTAAAGTTAATTGTTGACCGAGAAAGAGAAATAAAAGCCTTTGTTCCTGAAGAATATTGGAGTATTACAGCTAATTTTAATGAATTTAATGCTGATCTTTTTAAATATCAAGATAAAGATATCGAGATAAAAAATGAAGCAGCAGCTGATGAAATTTTAAATAAATTAAGTAATGATTATAAAATTGAATCAATTACTAAAAAGAGTAAAAAAAGACCATCGAAACCAATTTTTAAGACCTCAACATTACAACAAACTGCTGTCAATCGTTTAGGGTTTGCCTCATCTAAAACCATGAAAGTAGCTCAAAAGTTGTATGAAGGTATTGATATTGGCAGTGAAACAATCGGTTTAATTACATACATGCGTACTGATTCTGTTCGTATGTCACCTATATTTATTAATGATACTTTACAATATATTGAAGAAAACTATGGCAAAAAATATGTGGGTTCGGTTAAAGTTGGTAAAAAAGATGAAAATATGCAAGATGCTCATGAAGGTATTAGACCAACTTCAATTAACCGTACACCCGAAAGTCTTAAAGCATATTTAACTCCTGATGAATATAAATTATATAGTATTATTTATTATAAAACTTTATCCAGTTTGATGGCTGATGCGAAAGTAGAAAGTACAACTGTTATTTTAGATAATAATGATTATAAATTTAAAACCACGGGTTCCATTTTAATATTTGATGGTTATTTGAAAGTATATGCTAAATATGAAGAACAAGAAGATACAATTTTACCGGAATTAAAAGAAGGGGAAGTAGTAAGTACTAACGATGTTCTAAAAACACAACATTTTACGAAACCGGCTCCAAGATATACTGAAAGTAGTTTAATTAAAGAATTAGAATCATTAGGAATTGGTAGACCAAGTACTTATGCTACTATTATTGATACATTAAAAACAAGAAGTTATGTAACCATAGAAGACAAGAAGTTTGTGCCAACGGACATTGGGATTGAAACTACTGATAAGCTTCAAGAATATTTTAGTAAAATAGTTAATGTTAAGTATACTGCTAATATGGAGAATGATTTAGATTTAATTGCAGATAATAAATTAAATAATATTGAATTGTTAAAGAAATTTTATGGTGAATTTGAACCGCTTGTTGAAGATGCTTTTCATCATATGGAAAAGAAACCAGCTTTAGAAACTGGTGAATTATGTCCGGATTGTAATAGTCCTTTAGTAGTTAGAAATGGACGTTTTGGCAAGTTTACAGCCTGCTCTAATTATCCTACTTGTAAATATGTAAAAAAAGAAAAACCAGTTCAAATTGAAATTATGGATTGTCCAAAGTGTGATGGTAAAATCCTTCTTAAAAAAACTAGAAAAGGTAAGGATTTCTATGGCTGTTCTAATTATCCAAAATGTGATTTTGCTAGCTGGTATGAACCAATTAATAAGCATTGCCCAAAATGTAATAGTATTTTAGTAAAAAAAGGTAAGAAAATCGCTTGTTCTAACGTTGATTGTGATTTTGAAGAATAAAAGTCTTTTAAATATTATATTAAAATTTTTTCGGTACAAAGTTTGTTCTTTGTACTTTTTTATAGCTTTAAAAAGTGATAAAATGAAGAAGATGAGAGATAAAAGATGAAAGGAAACTACTTATGTTTAATAATACTAATGTCAAAGAAAGAATAGAATATTTATGTAGTGTTTTGAATAAAGCTAATGTAGAATATTATGTTAATGATAATCCAACTTTAACGGATAATGAATATGACTCTTTAATGGATGAATTAATTAAATTGGAGAGTGAATATCCTGAATATAAACTAAAAAATTCTCCAACTAGTAAGGTTGGAAATGAAGTAATAGCAGAATTTAAAAAAGTTACTCATCCAACCCCAATGTTTAGTCTATCAGATGTATTTAATTATGATGAAGTTAGAGATTTTGATAATAAGGTAAGAAAAGAAGTTGGGGATGTTGCTTATTCTTGCGAACTTAAAATGGACGGTCTTGCTGTATCTTTAATCTATAAAGATGGTGCTTTTGTTTCGGCTGCAACTCGTGGCGATGGAGTTATTGGAGAAGATATTACACATAATGTGCGTACAATAAAGAAATTACCTCTTACTTTGCATAAAAAAATTGATCTAGAAGTTCGTGGTGAAATTTATATGCAAAAGAAAGTATTTAATAAATTAAATGAAGAACGAGCTAAGAATGGTTTACAGTTATTTCAAAACCCACGAAATGCTGCAGCTGGATCTATTCGGCAATTGGATAGTAGTATTACCCGTGATCGTAATTTAGATATTGTTTTATATCATTTACCTAATACGGATTTAAAACATCATAGCGATACCCTAGATTTACTTAAAAGTTGTGGGTTACCAGTAAATCCTAATAATAAAATTTGTAAAAATATTGATGAAGTTTTAGCTTATATTGATTATTGGACTATTCATAGACCAGAGCTTCCTTATGAAATAGACGGTATTGTTATTAAAGTTAATGATTTAAGCGCCCAAAGAACTTTAGGGTATACTGTAAAATATCCTAAGTGGGCTGTTGCTTATAAATTTCCAGCTGAAAAAGTTATTACGCGTTTAATTGATATTGTTTGCACAGTTGGCCGTACGGGTCAAATAACACCGAATGCAGTTTTAGAACCTATCAAAGTAGCTGGTTCTACAATTAGAAGAGCTACGTTACATAATTATCCATATATAGTAAGTAAAGATTTAAAAGTAGGTGATTATGTTTATTTACATAAAGCTGGTGATGTTATTCCAGAGGTAGTAGGACCTGTTTTAGAACGTCGTAGTGGAATAGAAAAAACTTATAAAATGATTACTAATTGTCCAATTTGTGGGACGAAGTTAGAACTTACGGATTCTAAAATAGATTTATATTGTCCAAATGAGGCATGTCCAGCAAGACAAATTAATGCTTTAATTCATTTTATTTCTAGAGATGCCATGAATATTGATGGCTTAGGTGAACAAATAATAGAAGACTTTTATAATATGGGCTTAATTAAAGATATACCGGACATTTATAATTTAAGTAAGGATAAAGAAGATTTAATTGAATTAGAAGGCTTTGGTAATAAAAGTGTTAGTAATTTATTAATTTCGATTGAAAATAGTAAACATAATTCTTTAGAAAGATTAATTAATGGTTTAGGGATTAGTGGTATTGGTGTAAAATCAGCAAAGTTATTAGCATCACATTATGAGACGATGCGTAACCTAATGAATGCATCGATAGAAGAATTACAAAATATTAAAGATATAGGCAATGTTTTAGCTACTAATATTAGTAATTATTTTGATAATCCTAAGAATAGAATTTTAATATCTAAGTTAGAAGAATTAGGACTTAATATGACTTATTTAGGTGAGAAAAAAACTTTAGATATTAATTTTCAAGATAAAAAATTTGTTATTACAGGGACTATTCCGGGTAGAAGTCGTGAGGAAATCAAAAAAGAAATTGAATTACGTGGGGGAATTACCGTAGAATCAGTTAGTAAAAAGACCGATGTTGTTATTGTAGGAGATAATCCTGGTTCAAAATATGATAAAGCTAAAAGTCTTGGCATTACGATTTGGAATCCTGATACTTTAGAAAGTTTCTTAATGGAAACTAGTAAAAATTGAAAATATATAGTATAATCAATTTACAGAAAGAGGTGTAATTTTGAAAAAATTTATTCGAGAAAATAAAGCAATATGTTTTATGATTTTAATTATTATTGCTTGTGTAGGTATTAGTGCGGCTCTTTTACTTAAATATTTTTATTTTGGTAATGGTGGATCAAAGTATGGTGATAGATTAGATGGAATTGAAGCTGTAGCGATAACTGATGATAAAAAAAATAATGTAGTAGAAGATATCAAACAAAGAAAAAATGTTAAAGATGCTAAAGTCGAAGTAAGTGGTAAAATCATTTATATTCGCATTGCCTTTAATGCTGGAGCTGATTTAGATACTTCAAAAGCAATCGCTGTTAAAACTTTGGAACAATTTAGTGATGAAGAAAAAGCTTTTTATGATATTCATTTCACCTTAGTTTGTGAAAAAAGTGAAACAAATGATGGTTTTACAATCATGGGTTCGAAAAATGTTAATGGTACAAACTTAATTTGGAATAATAATAATCCAGTAAGTGATGATGGTGAGTAAAATGGCAAAAAAAGTTAGACTGATTTTCATATCATTTGTGGGTATAATAATAGTCGCAGTGGCTTCTTTAGTAGTTGTAAATATCCTAAATGATGAAAATAAATTAACAGTTGAAGAAAATAAATGGATTAATAATAATTTATCGACAGTTTTAAATGTAAATGTTCTTAATGACTTAGATATTTTTGGGAAGAGTGGAGCTGGTGTATTTTATGACTTTCTAAATGATTTGGGAAAAGAATATAACTTAAAAATAAATCCAGTTACTTATACTAGTAAAGATGAAAATATAACTAGTGGTTTTATAGCTACTAATACGAAAAATGATAAATTTGTAGAATTTTATGCTGATAATTACGTTTTATTAAAGAAAGATTATGTTTATTATAATAATATAGAAGCTATCAAAGATATTAAAATAGGTGTTTTAAAAAATGATATCGACTATATTAAAGGCTATTTTAATGAAGATAAAAATATTGAATTTAGTAGTTTTGATACTTATGATGCCTTAAAAGAAAGTTTTAATAAAGATCTAGAATATATAATGGTGCCTAAGTATGAATTAACTAGTGATATCTTAGAAAAAAACTATAGTGTTGTTTTTGAATTTAGTGATATAAAGAAATACTATGGTTACTATATGTTAGATGATAACTTTAGTAGCGTTATTAAAAAATATTATAATAAATGGCAAAGTAAAAAATATAAAAATGTCTTTAATATTAATTTAAAAAATACGTTAGTAAAAAGTATTAAGTTAAGTGAAGTAGAGCAAAAAGAATTAACATCACGTATTTATAATTATGGTTTTGTCAATAATAATCCTTATGAAATTATTTTAGGAGGGAATTATGGTGGAATCGTATCTGTTTACTTAAAAAACTTTAGTGAAATGGCAGGCGTTGATTTTAAATATATTAAGTATCGTACTTATAAACAATTAACTAATGCAATTAATAATAATTCTATTGATTTATATTTTAATTATTATAACTTAACAAATAATTATCAAACTATAACAACGAATATGGATATAAAATATTATGTTATAGCTAGTCGTAAGAATGATATTGTGGTTAATTCTTTGAATTCTTTACAAAATCAAACTGTCTATGTAATGCAAGATAGTCTTATTTATGAAAATTTAAAAAATATTAAGGGTATTGATTTAAAGACTTATAAAAAGACTAGTGATTTAAAAAAATTAGCTAAAACTGGGGCAATTGCTGTAGTTGATTATGATACTTATTTAGATGTTGCTAGTACAACTTTAAAAGATTATAGTTCAAGATATACAAATAGTTTAAATATTCCTTATACTTTTAAAGTTAGAGAAGATAATGCCTTTACTAAATTATTTAAAGCTTATATTAGTTTGAGTGATGCCAGTATGATGAGAGTAGAAGGCTTAACCAGTTATAAAAAGACATTAGATAGTGGGACTATTTTAGGAACAATAGCTAAGTATATACTATATTTCTTAATAATATTTGTTATTTTAATTTATGTTTTATATCGTAAAGCAAGAAAGATTAAGATATCGAAAAAGATAAAGAAAGAAGAAAAAATAAGATATATAGATCAGTTAACTTCATTAAAGAATCGTAATTATTTGATTGAAAATGCTTCAGCTTGGAATAAAAATACGATTTATCCACAAGCTATGGTTGTAGTTGATTTAAATAAAATTCAAGAGATTAATGATACTTTAGGATATGAAAAAGGTGATGCTCAAATTAAAGCAGCTGCTAATATTCTAATTAGAACTCAACTTGATAATAGTGATATTATTAGAACTGATGGTACAGAATTTTTAATATATTTAGTTGGTTATGATGAACGACAGGTTGTAAGCTACATCAAAAAATTGACTAAAGAGTTAAAAAACATGCCTTATGATTTTGGCGCTTCAATTGGTCATAGTATGATTGATAGTGATAAAAAATTAGTAGAAGATGCTTTAAATGAAGCGGTTGAAGATATGAAAATAAAAAAGCAAGAAAATAGTCTTAAGGAGTAGGAATGAAAGTAAAAGAGTTTATTAAAAACTTTTGGGAAGTACTTAATCGTAGAGAAATGCTGATCCTACCAGGCCATCTTGCTTTTTCTTTTATCCTTTCGATTGTACCTATTCTAACTTTAATTGGTTATGGGGCAGCTGGCTTAAATTTATCTATTGATTTTATTGAAGAATTTATGACTAAAGCTTTTGGAAGCACTATTAGTGAAATGATTATTCCAATTGTTTCCGTAAGTGGCTTATCGTTTTCCTTTTTTGTTACTTTATTTATTGGCTTTTTTACAGCATCAAGTGGTGCTTCTGCCGTTATTATTACATCTAATATGATTTATGGGATTGAAGATAAGGGCTATATTTATCGAAAGATTAAGGCCTTAGTAATGACCGTTTTTATTGTGTTACTATTCTTATTTATTTTAATATTCCCATTGTTTGGTAATAAAATAATAGAATTAGTTAAATATGTAAATTTAAATCCCGTAGTTACTGAAAAAATGCAAACAATTTTTAATTTTTTGCAAGGTCCATTTGCTTTATTCTTTGTCTTCTTATTTATAAAGATAATTTATGCAATGGCTCCTGATGTTAAAATTTCATCTAAGAATGTTAATTATGGAGCAATATTTACTTCTATTGGCTGGTTAGTAGTAACTTGGATTTATTCTTTTTATATAAACCATTATGCTCATTATTCAGTGTTCTATGGAGGATTAGCTAATTTGGTTATATTGCTTTTATGGTTTTATTTACTAGCTAATATCTTTGTGATAGGAATGGCTTTAAATTATCGAAAAAATGAAAATAAAAAATAGATATGTATATGAATTAAACTATTTACTGCGTTGGTAAGTAGTTTTTTTGTTATAATAAATAAAAATTTTATAGATTAAGTCTAGGCTAAAAATTAGAATTACCTAAAATAAAGAATATGCAACTAAAAGTTGTCAAAAAACAACCGAAAAGTGGTGGTATGCAACTAACAAAAATAGATAAAATTAACTTAGAAAAGGAGAATTTAGATGAATAGTAATCTAGCAGAAAATTTAAAAAAGATAAGAAAAGAAAATAATTTGAGTCAAGAAGACTTAGCAAGTATCTTAGGGGTATCAAGGCAAGCTATCAGTAAATGGGAATCAAAAGTAAGTTATCCGGAAATGGATAAGATAGTTTTATTATGTAAAAAATTTAATTTAAATATTGATGATTTATTGCATAAAGATATTAAAGAAGTAAAAGATAATATAAATGTTCAAAACAAGATTAAAGCTAACTTTAATAAAATATTTGATTTTATTATTAATAGTTTTGAGTTGTTTTGGCAAATGACTTTAAAAATGAAGATTAAATTTATTTTAGAACAAATAATAATAGTTATTGTAATGCTTTTAATTTGGAATGGAGGAGCTTATTTAGGAAGTTTTCTTATAGAACAAGTATTACGAAAAATACCTCGTGATATTTATATTATTATTTATAATGTTTTTAGTAATTTATATCTTATTTTAGGTTTAATATTTAATATTATTATTATAGTTAAACTATATAAAGTAAGATATTACAATACTTATGTTTCCTATCTAGAAAATAATTTTGTTAAAGATAACAATAATAATTTTGAAAAGCTAAAAAAAGATGATATTGATTTTAAAGATAATATCACGACGTCGGGTAAAATAATTATTGAAAATAAGAATAGTACTGATGATCATTTCTTTGATTTACTTACTAATATAATTATTGGGATTATAAAGATAATGGGCTTAGGAATAGCGGGCTTTTTAAGTTGTACTTTAGTATGTATTATTGTTGGTTTGATATGTTCATTTTTAATAGTGAAATCAGGATTGTTTTTTGGTGGAATATTTTTATTAAGTTTGGCTTTAGGAATTATTAATGGTTTAGCAGTCGTATTATTACTTAATTTTATATTTAATAGAGAAAGTAATTTCAAAGAAATGATTAATGTGTTTATAGGAAGTATCATTCTTTTAGGCTTAGGAGGAGGATTAACTTTAGTAAGTTTAGTAGGATTTAGTGATACATCTTTAAGTGATAATTATTTAAAAAAAGAAAGTATAGAAGTAGCGATGCAAAATAATTTATATCTTATAACTTATGATAAAGATAATATTAGTTATCAAGAGTTAGATATTGATAATATAAAAATAGAATATAAAATAAATGAAGCATGTAAAGTGGAAGAGAAAGTACGTTCAAATGGTAATTTATATTTAAGAACTTCTTGTGATAATAAAAATATAATTATAAAAGAATTAATAAATAGTCTTAATAATAATGAAATTTATAATTTTAGTAATAATATTCATACTATGAAAGATATAACTGTGTATGGTAAAAAAGAAAATCTTGATATTATAAGAAACAATATGGAATAAAAATAAACTTCTTTATTAATTTAAAATTTATAACTTTTTGTCATTAATTAAACAGTTATTAGAAGTCTTGTCGAAAGCCTTTAAAATTAAAGAAAATTATTGTATCCTTTAAACAGGTGAAAATATGGATGAACTATTAAATAGTTGTGACGGTCTTATTAAAAAAATAGCCCAAAATTTCTATAATGTTGAAAAAGAAGAATTATACCATGTAGGAAGAATTGGCTTGTTTAAAGCATATCAACATTATAAGAAAGATTCCAATACTAAGTTTTCTAGTTTTGCATATACTTATATTTTTGGAGAAATGTATGAACTAGCCCGGATGAAAAAAGCAATATGTCCTCCCTAGAGAGGTTTTGAAAACGACTAAGTTAATCTTAAAAACTAAAGAATACTTAGATCAACTTTATAAAATTGATACTCCCTTTCAAACGATAGCTAAATATTTAAATTTAGATGAAACCTTAGTAATGAGTGCTCTTAATAGTTTAGAATCTACCATCAGTCTAGATGAATTAAGAGATGAAGATACTAACCTTTATAATAAACTTTCTTCTAAACCTCTTAATATAGATATGCAAATAGATTTACAAAATATGATAAATACCTTGGAAAGTCCTGATAAAGAAATAATTCTTTTACGTTATTTTAATGATTATACTCAAGAAGAATTAGCGCAAATGTTTAATGTTTCACAAGTAAGTATCTCTCGTATTCTTACACGTAATTTAAAGAAATTAAAAAATATTTATAGTCAAGTATAAAATTAATAAATAATCTCCATAATAACTATGGAGGTTCTTTTTATGAACAAAGAAGATTATAAAAAATTAGTAAAAAAATATACTCCTAGTGAGGATAAACTTAAACACGCTCTTATTGCGTTTTTGGTAGGAGGATTAATTGGAATCTTAGCATGTTTTATTTATAATATATTATTAAAGTTTAATATAAATACTAAAGATGCTAATATATGGACTTTATTAATTATAATTGCAGCATCTAGTTTATTTACTGGACTTGGTTTCTTTGATACCTGGTTTAGTAAGACAAGATGTGGTTTAGTTATTCCTATTACGGGTTTTGCTCATTCGGTTACTTCCGCAGCTTTAGAATACAAAAAGGATGGCTTAATTACGGGGTTAGGTGCTAATATTTTTAAATTAGCAGGATCGGTTATATTATATGGAATGATAAGTGCATTTATTCTTACAACAATAAAGGTGGTTTTTTATGGCTAGTTTTAAATATAATAATGTTTTTATAAAAGATTGGTATAGTCTTGCAAGTTCTAATGAAACTTTGGGACCGATAAAAAAATATAATCAAGTTATTCCTGATCATTATTTTGGAGAGAAGACTTTTGAACGTGCGGAAATGAAAATGCAAAGTACGGTGATTGATAATTTAATAAAAAGAAATGATTTACAAAAGAAAATTGATTTGTTAATTGGGGGTGAATTATCTAATCAATTGGCTTTAACAAACTTTACAGCTAGTAAGTATAATATTCCTTATTTAGGAGTTTATTCAGCTTGTGCTAGTTTTAATGAGGCTTTAATAATTATGAGTAATTTCTTAGAAAGTAGAAAAATAAAGACTGGTTTATGTTTAACTAGTAGTCATACGGAAGTGGCGGAACGACAATTTCGGTATCCAATTGAATATGGGGCGCCAAGGTTTAAAAGAAGTACGATGACTGCCACTGGTAGTGTAGGAGTGATTCTAGCTCATGAAGGTAAAATCAAGGTTACAGCCTCAACTGTCGGTTGTTCTACTAATTATGGAATAACTGATGTTAATAATATGGGAGCTGTAATGGCCCCAGCAGCTGCTGAGACTCTTTTAAAACATTTAAAGGACTTAAAAATACCTGCTAATTTTTATGATTTAATCTTAACAGGGGATTTAGGAAGAACTGGTGCTAAATTATTTTTAGAAATCTTAAAACAAAATAATCTAAATTTAACAAATTATCAGGATGCAGGTTCCATGTTATTTAAAGAAGAAAACTTTGAAAATTCGGGTTCTTCGGGTCCGGTAACATTGCCTTTAGTCCTATTTAATAAAATTATTCAAAGTAAAAAATATAAAAATATTTTAATAATTGCAACTGGTGCTTTGCATTCTACTACCTTGGTTAATCAACATGAAGAAATACCAGCGATTGCTCATGCTGTTGCGTTGGAGGTTTTATGATTTATTTATATTCGTTTTTATTTGTGGGAATATTATGCTTAATAGGTGAAATTATTTTAGATAATACTAATTTAACTCCAGGACATATAACTTCTTTGTTTGTAAGTTTGGGAGCTATACTTTCATTTTTTAATATTTACCCTTGGTTTGTCCAAAAAGTTGGCGTTGGGGCTTCGATTCCTATAACAAGTTTTGGTAATCTTTTATATCAAGCCTGTTTGGAAGGTTTTCATACTAAAGGAGTATTAGGAATGTTTACTAATCTTTTAACTACTACTTCGGCTGGTATTAGTGGGGCAGTAATATGTGCTTTTATTGTAACTATCTTTTTAAGTCCTAAAGATTAATGATTAATAGACGAGCAAAATCGTCTTTTTTAGTTTTTAAAATTTTAGATAAGTTAAAGAATATATATAAATTGTCTATAAAGTGACAAAATATTTAGAATTTAGAATATATAGTAGTTATAGGTGACTTTTATGACTGTTTATATTGATTTAGTTATTTTACTTAATTATTTTTTTGATTTTCTTATTCTTTTAACAGTAAATATAACTTTGAAAAGAAATATAAATATTAAAAAGATTTTTTTAACTTCCTTAATAGGAGAATTAAGTTTAATTGGTTTATTATTATCTAATAAATATTTACTTATCTTTTTAAAATTAGAAACTAGTATTTTTTTAAATGTTATAACTTTTAAATATAAAGATATTTTTTATACAATTACAAATACTTTATACTTTTATATGATTAGTATTATTTTAGGAGGATTTATTTATTATTTAAAATTAAATCATTTATCTTACTTTTTTATTCTTCTTTTAGGACCATTAATTTTGCTTTTATATATTAAACAAAATCAAAATATGAAGACAATAATTAATAAAACTTATCCGTTAACCATTTATTTTTCTAATAAAAGGAAGTTATCATTAACGGGATTTGTTGATACTGGTAATAAGTTAAAAGATCCTGTCACTAAAAAATGGGTTATTTTGGTTAATAAAAAATTATTAAAGGGAGTAGTTAGAATAAGGACTCCTATTTATGTACCGTATCATTCTTTAAATAATAAGGGGTTAGTTGAGTGTATTAGACCTGAAAAATTAGTTATTGAAGGGAGGGAGTATACAAACTTTTTAATTGGTTTAATGGATAATAAAATTATGATTAATAGTAGTGATTGTATTATTAATTTAGAAATATTGGAGGAATTAAATGTTTAAAAAAATTATTGAATTATTAAAAAGAAAGTATAGTGAAGTTTTCTTTATTGGTAGTGATGACAAATTACCACCGCCTTTAAATAGAGAAGAGGAATTATCATACTTAGTTAAAGCAAAAGCTGGAGATAGGGAAGCTCGTAATATTTTGATTGAACATAATCTTCGGCTAGTTGTATTTCTTGCTAAAAAGTATGAATCAACTGGGTATCCCTTAGAAGATTTAGTATCTATAGGGTCAATTGGCTTGATAAAAGGTATTAATACTTATAAAATTGATAAAAATATAAAATTAGCAACTTATGCTTCGAGGTGTATTGCTAATGAAATTTTAATGTATATTAGAAAAAATAAACGGCGTAAAACAGAAATAAGTTTAGAAGATGCTTTAAATTATGATAGTGAGGGTAATGAATTACACTTAGAAGATGTTATGGGAACGGACTCGGATTTAGTAGCGGATGAATATGAAAGTAAAGAAGAAAAAGTCTTATTAGAAAGAGAGTTAAAAAATTTAGATTCACGAGATAAAGAGATTATGATTATGCGATACGGTTTATACAATACGAAAGAGTATACTCAAAAGGAAGTAGCTGATAAGCTATCTATTAGTCAATCTTATATTTCAAGAATTGAAAAAAAGGTAATAAAAAAATTAAAAACATTATTACGTTTTAGCTAAAAAAACTTAAAGAGTTCATATATAGGGGAATTCTTTAAGTCTTTTTTCTTTTACAAATATAATCTTGGTATTATTAGTGAAATTTTTATTTAATAGTGAAATTTTCGACATTATATTTAATTAAAGTAATATAAAATAAAATTGGTGATGTTTATGAAAAAAACAATTATTACAATTATTTTGGCTACTATTATTGGTTTTACTTTTGGACTTTTTTTCTTAAAGAAACTTAATACCGAAACCATTACCGAAGTAAGTAACATTAAAAGTCAAGTTTATGCTTTTCAAATAGGAGTATATAAAAATAAAGATAATGCTATTAGAGAAGCAAATAATAATAAAGGAATAGTTATTTTAGATAATGATATTTATAGAGTATATGTAGCTCTTTTAAAAGATCAAGTTTTAATTAATAATTTAAAAAGTTATTATGATTCGATTGGTGTTAATTATTATTTAAAAGCAATAAATGTTTCTAGTAAGACTGATAATATTATTGATAATTATGAGACCTTACTTAATAATTGTGATAGTAGTAATTATAGTATTATATTAGATAGTATGTTAAAAGAAATAGATAGTAGTGATTTATAAAATATGTATATTTTAGATTACTTAATTATGAACGAAGATAGACATCTTAATAATTTTGGAATTATTAGAGATGTTAATACATTACAATGGTTAGACATAGCTCCAATTTTTGATAATGGTCAAAGTTTAAATATTGAATACTATGATTTTGAAGAATTACATGTATCAGGGGAAGGTAAATTATTTTATGAAGTAAAGTCTTTTGATGAAATTATAAAAGTGGTGAAGGATATCAAGAGAATAGATATTAGTTTAATAGAGGATTTACCGGAATGATTTGATAGTTTATTACATCGATATCAGTATTTAACTGGATATTCCGATATTAGAATTAATCATTTATGCGTTTTATTTAATAGACAAATTAATAAATTAAAAAAATTAATAGAAAATAGTAAATAGAAAGTAAAACTTAGGCAAAAAATTCTAAGTTTTTTTAATTTCTTTAAAATTTTTGAAGGAAAACAAGATTTATTCGGTAATAAATATATATAGAGGGATAAATATATAGAAAAGAGTGTTTAAATGAATTATAAAATTAAAGAAATGCAAGAAGAATTGAAACCTAGATATCGTGCTAAAAATAAAGGGATAAGTAATTTAAGTGATGAAGAGTTATTAAGTCTTATTATTAGATGTGGTACTAAAGAAAAGAATGTTAAAAATTTATCGATTGAAGTATTACAAAGAGTGGGAAATTTAAATAATTTTTTAAATGTTAATATAAGAGATTTAATGCAAATAAAAGGGATAGGAGAGGTAAGTGCTTTAAGTATTATGGCTTCTATTGAATTAGGTAAAAGAGTATTAAATTATCATCAAGATAAGATAAAGTTAATAAGTTCTAAAAGCGTTTATGATTATTTTAAATATATGTTTATTGGTCTTAAACAAGAAAAGGTAATTGGCGTTTATTTAGATAATGCTAAAAGGTTAATTGAATATAAAGAATTATTTATAGGTACTGTAAATGGTTGTTTAATTCATCCTAGAGAAGTATTTAAATATGCTGTTAGTTTATCGGCATCAGCTATAATTTTAATACATAATCATCCATCAGGTAATTTAAATCCAAGTAAAGAAGATATAAGAGTCACTAGAGAAATAAAAGAGATAGCTGATAAAATAAATATTCCTTTACTTGATCATATTATTATAAGTGATAATGATTATAGAAGTATTATTTATGAGTAATTAATCTTTATACATAAAATTAATTATAAAAAATTAAACAACGTCATTATGCTAGTGGTACATTACAATAGAAACAATTAATTAAATCGTATAAACAATACGATTTTTTTCATACTATAAATGTGATTAAAATGAAAAAATATTTAAAATTGATACCTATAATATTAATATTGTTAATTAATCCTTTTTTAAATTTAATAAAGAAAGATGATAAAGACTTAGTAGAGTATAACTTATTAAAGATAGAAAATGCTTCTTTAAAAGAAGAACTAGAAGAAATAAGTAATATAAAATATAATGACTATGATTATATAATAAGTAAAATATTAATAAAAAACTTATATAATAGCACTATTTATCATTTGAAAAGTAAGACAAAAATAGAACCTAAACATCCAGTAATAAATAATAAAGGTTTAATAGGTATAACTAATACTGATAATACTTTAGTGCCTATTTCTAATCTTACGATATCTATAAAAGTAGGTGATATAACTGGTTTATATAAAGATAATAAAATAATAATCAATAGTATAACTAATATAGATAATGATAGTAAAATATTTACTAGTGGTTTAACTAATTTACCAGCGAATCTTTTAATAGGATATATTGATAATTGTATAATTAAAGATAATAATACTATTTGTGATATTAAGCTAGTACCTATAGATACTTTGTATTGCCTTATTTTAACGGAGTATACGATATGATTTATTTGATATTAGATATCTTATTTTATTCTTTAACACCTTTTCATACATCTTTTTATCTTTATTATTTAACATATAATAGAGATTATTTTAATATTTTTAGTTTTCTTGTAATTATTTACTTAACTCATAATTTATTTTATATACCTGTTTTTATCTTTATATATATTTTTAAAAAGTATCATTATTTTAATATTTGTCATAAATTTTTTCAACTATTTATTGTTTATCTATTATTTTATAATATCCATTTAGATGTTAATTCTTTTTTAATTTTATTAATAATTTATTTTTATTTTAGCGTAATTTTAAAGTCTAAATAGTATTATTTTTTTCTAGTTAAAATTAATCTATCTGATTCTTCTTTTATTATATTTAATTCTTTTTGAATATTAATATAAGCATCATAAATAAGTCTAAAATTTTTATCACATATATTATTTAAAAATGCTATATGTTCTTCTTTGTTAAAAGATAATATGTTATTTAATGAGGAATCTGCAACATCTAATAATAATTCATTGTTAGGCGAATAAAGATTAAATTCGTTACTAAAATGAAAATCTGGCACAAATAAGTTAATATTATCGGTAGAATAGAATCTATTAATATCTTTTCTATAAAGACACATACAATTAGTAATATCGTATGCAAAAAAATGATTATCTTTTTGAATTAAATTTATAACATGGTTATCATCTTGTCTTTTTAAAATTTCTACATATAACGATTCTATTAGCAAATTAAATGGATTCGATTTTTCTAAATTTTTTAAAGTGCTTTTTTCTAAATTTCCTACTAATTGAATTGATTTAATATTGAATTTAAGAAGATAATCCTTTAAAAAAATAGCGTAATCACGGCATACTCCGTTACCTCTAATTACATGAATTGCGGATCCAAATTCTGTGATACGAGGATTGGAATTGTTATTAATTTTATTATAAGAAAGGTAACCATTCCATAATAATGTTGCTAAGAAATTAGTTAATTGAAAAGGGTCGGTTATTTTTAATTCTAGAGTTAATTGCTTATAATTATTTAAAATTTTATCATAATTTTCTTTAATAAGAGGATTATTTTTTGGTAAAAGTAAATGCTGCTCTAAGAAGAAAATAAACCTAAACATTTGAGAATTATATTTATAATTATAGGTGTTTATGAAATCTTTTTTTTATTGAGAAAAGTCATCTCCATAATTGTTAGCTTGATAAAAAGACCATAACTGATCAGCTAATTGTTGCTCTTTTAAGGCTTCAGTTTGAAATTTTAATGTTTCTAACATAATACTTTCCTCCTTAAGTTGAAGCTATGTTAACACCGGAATATTGTGGTGTCAAGTTAGAAAAATTGAAATTTATTTCTTTTTCTTATTTATTTGGTATAATGGTGATGAGGTAGTATATGGAAACAATAAATTTGAGTATAAATGACTATCATAAAATGAAAAGAATTATTAAAAATGA
>CAKOKF010000010.1 GCA_934090775.1 uncultured Bacilli bacterium | reverse complement strand
CCACTAGTCATCGTTCCTGTATCACGACCATCGGTAATAGCATGTACATAAACTTTTTCAATACCCATTTGATGTAAATAATCAAGCATCCACATATTAAATTTGATATGTGAATGAATACCACCGTCCGATAGCAATCCTAACATATGAATAGGTTTATCATTTTCCTTTGCGTACGCAACCATCTTCAAGAAATTCTCATTTTTTAAGATTTCTTTTTTATTAAACCAATCCGTTATTTCCATAAAATTTTGTTTAATTAAACGACCAGCCCCAATGGTAGTATGACCTACTTCACTATTTCCCATTTGACCTTTTTCTAAACCAACCGCTCTTTCACTAGCTAGTAATTGACTATGAGGATACTCGTTCCACAACTTTTTAAAATTAGGCATTTTAGCTAGTTTAACTGCATTACCATGAACCGCATTGCGAAGTCCAAAACCATCTAAAATTATTGTTAATACTTTTTTCATTAAAAATCACTCCTAATAAATATTGATACCAAAAGATGTTTTTTAAACCTTTTAAGCTCAATTTCTTTTCTTATATTAGCAATCAAATATTATCACAAATAGGCTCTTATTTTCAAGTTATATTCTAAAATTATTTTCTATTCTTTCTAGGATTTATATTTTTTACCCTACCCGCCACTCCCTGAAAAGTATCTCATTTTAACATAGTAAATTTTCTTTTCAATAAGTAAAAAATGGTAACTATATCTTTATACTTTCCAATAAAAAAACTACCACCTTTTATCTTTTTAAACGTGATAGCTATATTTTTAAATATTATTATTGCTTTTAGATTCAATACTTAATTTATCAGCAATAGTAGCTAAAAATTCGGAATTAGTTGGTTTGGCTCTATCAAAATCTACTGAGTGTCCAAATATTTCTTCCATCAAATCATAATCACCCCTGGTCCAACTAACCTCGATGGCATGTCTGATCGCTCTTTCTACTCTCGATGGGGTTGTATTATATTTATCAGCAATAAACGGATATACTTCTTTTGTTATTCCCCCTAAAACATTAGGATTATTATACATAAGTTCTATTGAATCCCTTATATACTGATATCCTTTGATATGACTAGGCATTCCTAAATCATGAAGTAATCTAGAAATTTCTTTGGTCATTTCTTGCATAGGTCGTTTTTCTTCAGCCGTATCTTTTTTCTTTAAAGTACCAACATCAACAATTCTATCTTCTAATAGATTTAAATCCATTCCCTTATAAAGAACAAACAAGATATTATATTCACCTAATAACTTTAATAAATCTAAATTAGTATTATAAGTATATAAAATTACTCTCTTATTTATATGTTCCCTCTTTAAATATTTTAAAATACCAACTCCATCTAAAGAAGGTAAAACTAAAGACAAAACGATACAATCAATCTCATCAAGATGATTTTTTATTACTTCTATTCCTTCCAAACCATCACTACATTTGTATTTTATATTAACCTGTGTACTACTCTTAGAATTTAAAAATTCAGAAAAACCCTTAATACTAGATACTTCATCTATCATAAGTATATTTATCATATTTTCTCCCTTTTTTTCGTACTACATATCTTCATTATAAATATTTTATCTACAAATTTCCACACTATATTTTGACAACATTTGTCGAACAAAAGTAATAAAAAATAAATTTTACCTATCCTTTATCCAATTTATTTAATTATAAAACTTCCTCTTTATCACTAATAGCATTAATTGCTGGTAAGTTCTCATTAATAATATATTCTAAAGTCGCGCCACCTCCAGTTGAAATATAAGTAAATTTATTAGCCATATTAAACCTATCAATTGCCCCTATACAATCACCACCACCAGCTATAGTGGTTGCCATACTAGATGTAATTAAATTTAAAAGTTCTAATGTTCCATTACTAAATTTAGACTCTTCATAAATTCCTGCTGTACCATTCACAAAAATAGTTTTAGATTCATCTATTATTTTCTTATAAACTTTTAAAGTCTTAGGACCAATATCTCCAATAATCTCATCACTATCTAATTTATTAATATCCTTAGCACTCACATAATTATCATCATATTTTTTTCCAACGATTGCATCAAATGGTAAAATTATTTTTTTATTATATTCTCTTAAAATTTCTTTAACTTTCGCTAATGTTTCCATGTTATCACTAGCAAGAGAATTGCCGATATTAAGTCCTAAAGATTTAAGACAACTATTAGCAAGGCCACCGGTTAATAACATATGACTACATTTAGGTAATAATTTTTCAATTAAAGGTAACTTATCATCAATCTTAGCACCCCCCATAACAATTGTAAAAGGCATCTCAGGATTTAGCACATACTTATTAAGCATTTCTATTTCTTTTTGGACGCAAAAACCTAGACAACTTGGAATAAACTTGGCAATCCCGCTGGTCGATGCGTGTAAACGATGACAACTAGCAAAGGCATCTAAAACAAAGACATCCGCAAGCGAAGCAAAATAAGCTGCCAATTGAGGATCATTATTGCTTTCAAAACCATTAGGAACATCTTCAAAACGCGTATTTTCTACTAATAAGATTTCTTTAGGGTGCAACTCCATAGCTTTAATCTCTAATAAACTACTTCTAGTTTCCGGTGAAAAAATGACATTACTAGTAACCAATTCATTTAATCTTTCAGCTACTATACGTAAGCTATATTTTTTCTTATCTTCTTCTGTCTTTACTTTGCCAAAATGGGAAAGTAATATTATTTTACAATTCTTATCTATTAAATAATTAATTGTTTCTAAAGATGCCTTTATCTTAGTGTCATCCAATATCCTCCCGTTTTTTACAGGTACGTTAAAATCACATCTAACGATAACCCTTTTATTTAAAACATCAGTTTCTTGTAATAAACACTTCATATACTACTTCCTTCCATTTAGATAGCTTTTTTATAATTTCTACCAATTTTCCTTGTTTGCTTTTTAAACCAAGCCTATTTAATTTAAATTCTAATTTTTATACTAGATTTAACATCCTAAATATTAGAAAATCATCTTATTAATTTTTCAATTGTAATTTTCATAAAATATATTTTTTAATATTGAGTATTTTTTTCTAATGTCAACACATTTTTATTATTCATTACTTTTTTATTATACCAAATTTATTCTAAAAAAACTGTAAAAAAACTGTAATAACTTAAAACCAAAAAATACTAATCTTTTAAAACTAGTATTCTAATTAATTTTATTTGCCTTTTTATCTTACTCTACTGGGTTATTTTCTTTTTAATAATTATTATCTATATCTATTTATAAATATTAATTATTTAAGCTTAATAAATAACGTAAAGTCATAATCATTTGATGTGTATAGCCAATTTCGTTATCATACCATGCTACTACCTTACACAAGCAAGTATTGGCAAAATTAATGACATCAGTAGAAAGTAAATCGACAACTGCCCCACACTTTTTACCTATGCAATCACTAGATACGATTGGATCATTAGTAACTTTTAATGTTTCATTCTGATTCATAATAAATAAATTATTTAATTCTTCCTTAGTTATTGGTTTGGCAAGTTCTAAAGTTAAATCTATCATCGAACCATCAGCAACCGGAACGCGGAAAGCTTTTCCTACAATTTTACCATCTAAAGAAGGTATAACTTTGCCAATTGCACTAGCAGCACCTGTAGAAGCTGGTACAATATTTTGCGCACAAGCTCTTCCACGACGAGCAAAAATGCCTTTGCTGTGCGTAATATCCAAAGTAGCTTGATCATTCGTATAGGCGTGTACCGTGCTCATTGCGCCACCGACAATGCCAATATTTTTTTCAATAACATCAACAACAGGAGCCATACAGTTAGTCGTACAAGAAGCAGCCGAAATTATTTTCTCACTACCATCTAGCGTTTTTTGATTAACATTATAAACAATTGTTTTCATATCACCTTTACCAGGAGCCGAAATAATAACTTTTTTAGCACCAGCTTCAATATGTTTATAAGCATCCTCATACTTAGTAAAATGACCGCTGCATTCTAAAACCGCATCAATTCCTAACTCTTGCCAAGGTAAATTAACTGGATCCTTTTCACTGTATACTTTTATTTTTTTAACGCCTGCTATTACTAAACAATCACCATCATAACCAATCTCATTTTCATGGAAACTACGATGATTAGTGTCATATTTCAATAAATAAGCCAACTCCTCAGCACTTGCTAAATCATTAATTGCAACTACATCTAAATCTTTACTTGTAATCATTTCTCTAAATGCTAAACGACCAATTCTCCCAAAACCATTAATTGCTATTTTTTTCATTTTCTATTACCCTTTCTCTATTAATTAATTTTTCCGTTAGTTTTCTTTTTAAACCTCTTTTTTTATAATTCTTAAACTATTCTTTTATTACTATTTTTATCTTTAATATTTTTGACCTTTCATATTTTTAAATCTTTTTTAATAATCTAATATAAATACATTTTTTAAAACTTTAACTATTATATTTATATTATCTTAATTTTGTTATTTAATACTTGAATATTATTTAATATCCTTAAGAATCAACTTTTTATTAAAAATAACTAAAATCCTCTTGCCAAATAAGCAATAATTTCTTATTATACTATATACATATAACATAATAAGTCATAATAATTATTTCCTTATTATATATAGGAACTTCTAACATTATTTATTAGCAAATTTGTTTAACTTTCAAAACATGAACCACCAATAAATTCTCGTAAGACACAATCTTCAGCAATGTACTCACTAGAAATAGGATAGTAACTTTTCAAGAAATTTATCAGCCTACGCGCTTCTTCATAATAAATTGAATTTGTTCCTACTGAATATAATAAAGGTTCCGCAAATACTTTTAAGACTCCAATCTCATAAACAAGCGAAGTATTTATAATAATATCACTTGTATTTATATAAGGAAAAATATACTTTTCTTCTCCACTTCGAACATCTTGCCAAGAACAAATAGTCTTACTAACATCATTACCACGGGTTCGGTTATCCCGTACCATTCTTCTTATCAATCTTAAATCAGTTGTACTTACATAATTATTATTATCTAAATTTAGAGGCATAAAAGGACTTAAGTAGATTTTATATTTTATATCATTATCAATATATGGTGTTAAAGCATCATTCAAACAATGTAAACCTTCCATTAAAATAATGCAATCACTAGTAATTTTAGTTTTCCCTTTTATATATTCTCTAACTCCTGAAACAAAATTATAAGTTGGTAACTCAACTTCTTTTCCCGCTAGTAAATCATTAATATCTCTATTTAAATTTTCCACATCAATAGAGGCAATACTTTCAAAATCGTAGCGCCCATCAGGCAGTTTAGGTGTATCTACTCTATTTTTAAAATAATCATCAACACTTATAGTTAACGTTTTTAAACCTCTAGCCTGTAAATCTAAAGATAATTTTTTACAAGTTGTCGTCTTACCACTGCTAGAAGGCCCGGCAATCATTACAAATTTACTCTTTTTTTCCAATATTTTAGAAGCCACTTCATGTATTTTATTGTCATAATTAATTTCACTTAATCTTATTAAATCTTTTATTTTCCCACTTGCTACCACTTTATTTACTTGATAAACATAAGGAATATCACATTTATTTAACCAATTTTTTTCTCGTTTATAACAATCAATAACCTTTTCGTAATGAATATAAGAAGGTACTTCATTTTTACTTCTAGGTGTTGGGAATAATAAAACTATTTCTTTTTCATTTAAAGCAACTAAATCAAAGCGTTTTAGACACCCCGTACTATAGGGCATTTCAACATAAAAATAATCAAAATAATTTTCTAATTTATACAAAGTAACTAAAGCATCATCGATATTTAAAACATTATAACAATTTGCAATTTTGTCTTCTTTTTTATAGAATTCAACCATTTCTTTACTTAAAACATTCATTTTTAATATTCGTAAATCATCAGTAATAATCTTTGTCATTCTTTCTTTAATTTTAATAATTTCTTTATTCGTAATCTTTAAATTACTAATTGTTATATGCATTCCACGCATAATAGAATGATCAAACACAATATCAACTTTTTTACCATAGACATCATACATTGCTGCCAAAAAAACAAACTTTAAACCAGCTTGATACATTTTATAACCGGCTAAATCGTTACTATCAATAAAATTAATGCAACAATCTTGTTTTAACTTAGTATCTAAACTAACAACGGTATTATTAATTTTTGCACCAACAATTCTTGTTTTTATATCATTAGGCAATTCTTTTTCAATATCAATTATCCTACTATTTTTAGCTACTGTTACTTTTTTACCATTATTATAAATAACACTTATTTTATTATCCATAAATATCCTTCTATTCTCTTTTAAATTATATCAAATATTTTTTTAAAAGTCTTTTAAATTTTATTACTTTCTTTTTTCTTTAGAACTAACACTAAAAATTATTTTAAAACAAAGCAAAAAAACTAAAGGCATCTTAAAATCATAACATCTTACCTTTAGTTATTTTTTCTAATTATTATAAATAGTTTTTTTAATCAAAAATACTTAAATCACCAATAAATTTTTGCAAAAACTTTTTCATTTTAGCATTAACTTCATCCTTTTCTTCTTGTGGCATGCTATCATATGTTAAAGCTTTAGACGTGTCTAATGGTGATATTGTAATATCATTTGATATAGTATAATCATTAGTTAATTCCACGTTAATATTATATATAAAAGTATCCAAACTAATATTAATTACTAAAGTCCCCTCTAAATTATTTTTACTATTTCTTAGTTTACTATTAATATCTATATTTAATTTTGTTCCTAATACATTTGACTGACAATTTAATGTCGTAACATCGCCATCTTTAACATAATTAAAAGTTACTACTTCTTTATTTTTTACATAAATTAAACCTTCAACTTTATTTTCTAAATTACCATTAGTTTCTAATTTAATATTATTTTTAGGAAAACTAAGTTCCAATTTATTTAAAATCTTATCATAGCTAAATTTTAAAAAATCACTATTATTGCCTACTTCAATTCCCACAAATTTATTAAAAATACCATTTGTATAAATATTTATTTCTATAGGATTTTTTATCTCATTTATTTTATTATTAAGTTCTTTGTCTAAATCTTCAAGAGAAGAAATATCATCAACCAAATTATAAGTAATAATATATAAATAATACTTAGCTGAATCATTCAAATTATCAAAAATATATTTAATTGTTTCTTTATTTAACACAAAAGTATACTTATTATAGTTAACATTTGTATCTTTAAAAACACCTTTATTACGATAAACATTATCGTTAGAAATACTACCAATTATAGCTTGTTCTAAACCTTCTAAAGCATTGTTTAAAGAAACCTTATCTTTATCTAATCCTAGATCCATACTTTGGTTATTATGCAAAACATTTAAAAGACAAATAAACTCATTATCAGTACCACAACTGACATTACTTATATCATAAACATTAGAAAGTAAACTATCACTCTTTATAAAGGTTTTATCTTTATCATAAAAAATCATTCCATCTAACAATTCTTCATCATTATTTAAAATACTACCATCTAACTGAAATTGTTTATTATCTTGTTTATAAAAGCCATTAATTTTAAATATATTATCAGCAAATTTATCATTTAAAATATTTTCTTTTAATTTCATTGTTGAATTAAACTGAACATTTTTTTCATGTTGAGATATAAATTTTTCTAGTTTATTAGAAGTTCTAATTACACTTTGTTTTATGACATATTTTGGACTATTTATAAAAAAGTAGAACGTCAAACTCAAAAGAAAAATTATTAATAGAAAAATTATACTTATTAATAACCAATTGCTCTTTTTTTTAATTCTTAATTTACCATTATTATAATGTTCATTCATTTTATAACCATCTCTATTCTCCTTATATCTTATCATCACTATTTTCTTTATGTCTAGTCACTAACTCTTTAATTTTCCGAAAATAATGATTAATACCCGATTTGCTAATTGATTTACCACTTTCCATAGAAACAATCTCTGCTAATTCTTGATAAGATGTTTCAGGATACTTAACTCGATATTCAATTACTTCTTGGATTCTTTCATCTAGTAATCCGACTAAATCATGTTTTTTTAAATATTCTATATCTTCTAATTGTTTAAGTCCCGTAAGCGTTGTCTTTTCTTGATTGGCAATTTCGCAATTATTTAACCGATTTACCATATTTTTATGATCTCGATAAATTCTTATATCTTCAAAAAAGAACATGCTATTAATAGCGCCAAACATTTTTAATACATCACTAATCATTTCAGCTTGCTTAACATAAACCATATATCTAGTTTTACGTTTTAATATTTTAGAAATCACATTAAAATCTTTCAAAAGATGAACAATTAAATTAGCCTCGCTCTTAGAAGGAACACTCATTTCCATATGATAACCACTTGTTTGAGGATTACTAACACTTCCCGTAGCTAAAAAAAGTCCCCTTAAAAATGCTATTTTTTCTTCTTTAGTCCCAAACATGTAAGCATTGGGCATAATTTTTTTACCATTTTCTGCTATATTTAATTTTTCTAAAACAGCAGTCGTATTATTATTATATGTTAAAATATAAATTTGCTTTATTCGAAAACGATTTTGAATTCTAACCGTCATTTTAGGTCTTATTTGAAAACACATCTTCATTAACGAGTATATTCTTCGAGCAACGGAAGCATTCTCAATTGTTAAAACTATTTCTCCATCCTTAATATCACTATCAAACCGAATAAAACTAGATAATTCAGCTATTGCTTCTACTACGTCAGTATCTAAATGAGCTATTTCATCTTTTATTTTAGTTGTGTACGTCATAACCTTGTTCCTTTCTAAATTTTAATAATTTTTGTATTAAACTTTATAATTAGTAATATTATTATATCTAAACTTAGCATTTTTTTAAACTAATCTATAAAATTTATAACTAAAATAATACTATATTAACCAAATAGTCTTTTGAATAAATCAAAACGTTATGATATTCTACCAATCGATGTGAGCAAATACAAGTTATATTCATAAAATTACCCCATTTATAACTAATATCAACTAATTAATTAAAACAATATAACTTCTATATTTTTCTAATTCTAATACCTTACTTCGGCTCACATCAAAAAAACTATATATGAATTTCGCATAACGATTTTCTTATATAGTTTTTATTTTATCTCGAATACCACCAAACACCAGTCTTAGGATATCCAGGAGGTTCAATAGAATTGGCAATAAATTGTGACCATTTACTATAATCTTCTAAATAATAACCTTTAGAAATGCCAAAATGTAGGTGAGTACCAGTAGTACAAGTGTCATATCCACCGTATTTATAGGAAGTTGACCCACCACCAACAGTTCCAATTACTGTATTAACATTTACCTTATCGCCAACTTTAACTTTTATAGACAAAAGATGTGCGTATTGCATTGTATAAGCTTTACCCAAAACATTAGCATGAATATATACCATATTACCACCACAATTAGAACGACGAGTAATAGCGGCAACAGTCCCTGCAGCAGCAGCATAAACAGAAGTACCTTCAGCATTTCCTCCTATATCATGAGCATTATGGAAAGTTCCTGTATTTAAAACAGGATTACGATAGCCCCAACGTGAATTTATACGTCCTTTTACTACCGGTTTTAACCATCCAGCTGAAGCTTGAACAGTAGTACAAGAAGTTAATAACTGAGTTTCACTTTTACATATTGTCTTATAATAATCAATCAAAGTTTGTTGATTTTTAATTTGGGAATCAATATCTTCATTGATATCATTTATTTCATCTAATTGATTATTTAATTTAGATATCGCCTTCGAAGTATTAGCAATTTTTTCATCAAGTTGAGTATTCTTATTTGCTAGATCAATCTTTAATTGCTCATTTTCTCTAATTAAGTTATCTAAATCATCTATTTTATTTTTATAATAACTCGACAATTGTGAAACGGCATCCACACGCATTATCAAATCCGTTGGACTAGATGCCCCAGTGATATATTCTAAATATTCATTTTGATTATTACTTAATTGATAATATTTAAGAACTACATCGACATCTTCTTTAGCTTTAACAATATCATCATTACTTTTCTTTATTTTCTCTTCAGCATCAACTACTTCATTAGCAATTTGCTGTTGTTCTTGTCTAGCATTTTCAACTGCTTGTTTATTTTGATTTATTTGATTTTGAGTTTGTTTCTTTTCAGTTTGAGCATCACTTTTTTGTTTTTTTAATGCTTCTAATTCCTTCTTTAAACCAGCAATCGTGGTAGCTTTGCTATTATTAGTAACAGCCATCACACTAAAAGGTTCTACAAAATATGGTATTAACATTAATATAACTAAAATTAATCTAAAACTATAATTTATAAACTTCTTCATATTATATTTTCAAATACTTTCTAACCGCTCTACTACTACCAAACATACCAACTAAACCACCAACAACCATTAAGATTATAGAAACAAACCATATCAAATTCATTGGTTCAATTAATTCTACAATGTGGGAAAATAAGTAACCGTCAAAATGATCATAAATTAATATATATCCATATACAGTGATAATAATAGGTATAATAGACCCGATAATTCCTAAGATAAAACCTTCGATAATGAACGGCTGACGAATAGCAAAATTACTTGTACCAACTAATCTTTTTATCTCTATTTCGTTTCTTCTAGAAAAAATAGTTAATTTAATCGTATTACTTATCAAAAAGGCTGTTACCAAAATTAAAGCACACACAATAACTATCATTGCTTTTTCTACAACATCAAAAATAAAAACCATTTTGTCTACACTATCTTCACCATATTTTGCCGATTTAACACCATCCATCTCTCTAATTGCACTAGCAACATATGATAAACTTTTAATATCCGTAACTTTAACCGTAATAGAATCTAACAATGGATTTGTATCCAAATAACTTAGAGTTGCTCCCAACTCTTCACTTGAATCAATCATTTCCTGTTTCCACTCATCTTTTGATTTATATATCAATGATTCATAATTTTTTAATTGTTTTATTTGCTCTTCAATTGTATTTTTTTGTTCTTCCGTCACATCTTCTTTTAAATAGACCACGATCGTCAAAGTCTCTTCTAGCCTTTTTGTAAAATGATCAACATTGGCACTTATAACCATAGCAATAGCTACCAAAACTAAAGTTATAGTTATACAAGTAATAGAAGCTATCGAAAGACTAAAATTTCTAAAAACACTTCTAATACCATCGCGAAAATTTCTAATTAAGATTCTCACGTACTTCATATACTTTATATTCACCTCTTTCTACATCACTTACTTTTACTCCGTCTTCAATAGTAATAACCCTTTTTTTCATCCTATTTACAATATCTTTATCATGAGTTGCCATTACTACTGTAGTTTCTAACTCTTTATTAATTCTATCTATAGTTTTCATTATATCTTTTGATGTTTCTGGATCTAAATTTCCAGTTGGTTCATCACATATTAACACTTTAGGTTCATTAACAATGGCTCTAGCGATACATACACGTTGCATTTCTCCGCCGGATAACTCCTTAGGCATACTTCTTACTTTTTCTTTCAATCCAACTAACTCTAGGGCTGTCATAACTTTTGGTTTAATTTCACTTGCTTTAAATCCCTGTGTCTCCAAAGGAAAAGCAACATTTTCATAGACTGTTAATTTTGGTAACAATTTAAAATCTTGAAAAACTACTCCTAACTTACGACGCAACTTATAAACTTTACCATTGCGTAATTTCCCAACATTAATTCCTCCAACATAAACCTCGCCATCCGTAGGTCTTTCCTCACGATAAAGCATTTTAATTAAAGTTGATTTGCCAGATGCTGTTGGTCCAATAATAAAAACAAATTCACCTTTTTTTATACTCACGTTTACATTGGCTAATGCCGTAACACCATTTTTATATACTTTTGAACAATTTTTTATTTCAATAAATTTCACTACAACCACCTTACCATAATCACTATAACATAAATTTAAGAAAATTAAAAGAATAATGCCTAATTAGCACTATTCTCTAAGACCAAATAATTGGTATATTCAGTAATAAACATATTTATTATTGGTAATATTCTTTTTACTTGACGATAGGAGCTATCATCATAACTTGTTTTAGCACTAGCAAGAACAATAATGGGATGATAACCAAACAAAATACCTGATGAAATAGTTACATCCTTAGTAAACCCTTCCTTAGTTGCACTATTAATATTCGGAATTGTTTCCTTAAAATAATTAAAAACATTATTTGACAGTAAATTTAAATATTTCTCTCCCCAACTACTTTCCATTGCAAAATGGTATATTTCTTGCCAAATGATTGCCAAACTTCGTAAGTCAGTCAATCCCCAAGGATTGTATAAAGATAAATGCAGTTGCCTTATACCTAATTCATCTAACATAGCATTATAGCCATTTACTCCAAAGTGACCATGTAGCATTTTATAAGCTATATTATCACTATTAACAATAGTATATTTTATTAAATCTCGTACTGTATACATCGTACCAACCGGACTTTCTTTAATTATACCAGTACCATCATTATAATAATTATAAGTATAAGGTAATTCCTCATCAAGATTTACAGTCACAAGGCTTACTTGTTTATAAAGATATAAACATTATGCCGCTTTGATAACACTAGCCGTTTGATAAACATTATCTACATTATAACCAATTGATGCACCATTTTGTAAATCAATTATATAAAAAGAAGAAAAAGATTTATAAGAATTTATAGTTTGATAAAACAAACCTTTTAATCCTTCACTCATTTCATAATTACTATTTAAAGTTGTTATTTGATTTCTAATATAAGAATAACTATTAATATCTAATTTTTCTAACTTATAATTTGTTATTTTCTCAAAATTAAAATCCCTTTTATAAGTATTATCGATCTCAACTTCTTTTCTTTTTAATAAATCTTTATTCTTTTCAAAAAAATTATTTTTAGTAAGAGCATCAGCCTTTACATCACCATATGTATTTTGAATATATAAGTTGACTGTTTTACAAGCAAGTAACCCTATTACTCCACCAACCAGTATCAAAATTAAAAAATATTTTATAAATTTCTTTATCATACATTCTTTATTGAAGCAAACTTTGCTTTTTATTCTTTTTTCCTCCAGTTACTTCATAACAATCATTAACAACAATAAAAGCATTAGGATCTATTTCTAAAATTTTTTCTCGAAAAGCATTATAAGATCTAGTTGGCACCACTATTTGAAGCATTTTTCCTTTTTCAAACATAAAACCGCCCGTAGTATCCAAGATTGTTACCCCTGTTTGCATTTGATTTATGGCATAATCTTGAATCTTACGATATTTTTTACTTGTTATTAGAAACATCTTACTAGTAGAAATTCCAATGATAATTTTATCCACTATGTTAGTAGAAATTATAAGTAAAATTAATGAATATATAGCACTTGGAATGCCAAAAACTAATATTCCTAATAAAACAATAACCGTATTCATCAACAGTTGTGAATTACCTTCCGTTAAATGCTGATATTTATGAATAATTTTCATAATTATATCACTTCCGCCAAGAGTAAATCCACTTTTATAAACTAAACCATTTCCAATCCCTAATAAAACTCCAGCAATTATTATAAGAATTACTATATTAGAAAAATTTAAAAATGGTGCTATAACATCGCATAAAGGTTTAACGAAATCAATTAATAATGGATACAAAATTGCTCCAATTATACTATTATAAGTAGTGTTCTTATCTAACGTAGAATATGATAATATTAGCAAAAAAACACTACTGCCAAAAATAAAATAGGATGGTTTTATCTTGCATAGATAATTAAGCATAGTAGCAATTCCTGTCATCCCACCTATATTAAACTCATTTGGTAAGACAAATAAATTGTAATTAATAGCTAATATAATTAATCCAATCAAAAAAATAATAAAATTTTTGAATTTTTCTTTATCAGCAATTTCTTTAATTACTTTCTTCATAACTATTCTACCTCTATTATAATAATACTATATTTTTTAGTTTTTGCATATAGTTAGTGAGGTGAATTTAAAATGAATGGAACATATTATCAAAATCCAACTTTTCCAACTAATCAAAATAACTATGATGTTAACATGAATCCAATACCTAACAATCAAGCAATTCCTAATAATTCCAATATACCAACCAACAATAATTTACCAACTAGCATAAATAATTACAATCAAGACTATACATCAGGAACTTCATTACCCATGGAACAAAGTTACATAGAAAATATCTTAAGACTAAATAAAGGTAAAATGGTTAAAGCTTATGTTAGTTTTCCTGATTCAACTGAATGGCGTAATAAAATATTTGCTGGACGTATTGAGGAAGCAGGAAGAGATCATTTAATTATTAGTAATCCAAATACTGGTGAATGGGATTTAATATTAATGATTTATTTAAATTATGTTACGTTTGACGAAAGAATAAATTATAGTCATAGTTATTCGCAAAAGAACTTCTAAAAAAAGAAGTTCTTTACTATTTCTAATGCTACTCCTAATGTTCCAGAATAAAAATGTCCAGGATATATTCTAGTATCCAATGGATAATTGCTTATTTTTTCTAAAGATTCTTGCATCTCTTTTTGACTACCAGTTGGAAGATCCATTCTTCCAATAGAATTATAAAAAAGAAAATCTCCAGTAAACATAACCTTATCTTGCGGAAAATAAAAACTTTTTGAATCGTTTGTATGTCCAGGGGTAGAAATTATTTCATATTTAAATGTTTTTTGTTTGTATTGATTCGCTTGGACTCCATATTTTTGTTCTAATTCTTTCAAAGCTCCAACATGATCAAAATGATTATGTGTTACCAATATTTCTTCTAACTCCCCATCGATTTCTGCATCTATTTTTTCAAATTCAGCCCCAGGATCAATAACTAAGTATTTTCCGTCCTGTTCTAAAATATAACAATTTTCATCTAATTCTCCGACTATCAGTTTCTTAATTTTCATCTATATCACCAAATAATACAATATCACACAATTTATTTACTAGCAATTAATTTATATGATATACTGTTCTTATAAGATATGAGGTGTAGTTATGACAATTATTTATGCGCTATTAATACTTTTAATAATCGGTGGTATAGGTGCAATAGTATATATTATTTACTATAATGCCCTTCAAGATTGTAAAACAAAAATTGATGAATCCGAAAGTATGATCGATGAGGCTCTTCGTTCCAAATACGATATTCTTCTTAAATTAGAATCTTTAATTAAAACTAATATTAAAGAAACTAAAATTAATTTTAAGGATTTAAATGATTTAAAAAAAGAAAGCATTTCTAATTTTCAATTAGAAAGAAAATTAGTAGACACAGTACTTTTAATTAATAAAATTCAAGATGATTTTCCTAGCTTAGAAGAAATAAAAGAATATCGTGAATTATTAAACGATATTCGCGTAATGGATGAGAAAATAAACGCCTCTAAAAAATACTATAATAAATACACTTCAAAATCGAATGAATTAGTTCGTAAATTTCCTTCCAACATTATTGCTAAATTCCATAATATTACAATTCGTAACTTTTTTGACAATAAAGATATGAATGACGATATTATTAATGATTTCAAATTATAATCGCCAATCGATAGGTTGGAGATTATTTTTTTTCAAAAAATCATTAGTTTTTGAAAATGGACGACTACCAAAAAAACCACTTCGACAAGAAAAAGGTGATGGGTGAGAACTTGTTATTACCAAATGTTTAGGATTAGTTATAAACTGAGCTTTAGATTTTGCAAAATTACCCCATAATATAAAAACAACAGGTGTAGTCTTGGCATTAACTTTTTTAATAATATAATCGGTAAGTGGTTCCCATCCCAAATTTTTATGTGATGCAGGACAATCTTTTTTTACTGTTAAAACACTATTTAGCAAAAGAACTCCTTCTTTTGCCCATTTTGTTAAATCACCATCACCATGAGGAGTAATTCCTAAATCATCATATAATTCTTGATATATATTTTTTAAAGATGGAGGAATTTTTATATCCTTATGAACCGAAAAAGATAGTCCCATCGCCTCTCCTGTCCCATGATATGGATCCTGACCAACAATTACTACTTTTACATCTTTATATGGTGTCAATTTTAAAGCATTAAAAATATCTTCCTTAGGTGGAAAAATTGTTTCTTTATTATAAAGATTTAAAACACCATGATAAAATTTATTAAAATTAGGACTATTCCAAATAACCTTTAATTCATTATCCCAATCATTTCCTATCATAAATACACTTCTTTCTTAAAGTAATTTTATCAAATAAAAAGATAACTGTCTTTATTTTTAGTTATCTTTTTAAAAAATCATTTTATTATAAATACTAATTATATAAATTTACTTATCAAAATTATAATTACTTATGATAAGTTTCATTATTATTTATTTTAAAAGCTCGGTATATTTGTTCTAATAAAACCCCCCTAAATAAACCGTGAGGCATCGTCATTTTAGAAAAAGATAATTTTAAATTAGCAGTATTTTTAATATTTTCTAATATTCCATCGGACCCACCAATTATAAAAGTTATACAACTGTAATGATTAAACGTATCACCTATAAAATTAGCAAATTCCAAGGAATTCATTTGTTTACCATCAATAGCTAAAGCAACAACGTATTCTCCTTTGCCAATATTTTTTATAATTTCTTTGCTTTCTTGCTGAATATTACTATCCTTTACTTCAATAATATTAAATTTATGATACTTGTTAATTCTTTTATTATAATCAGTTATCATATTAACTAAGTATTGTTCTTTTATTTTTCCTACGCAAATTAGTTTTATCATATTTCTATAATCTCCGATTTTTCATTTTGTTTAGCGCAACTAATATTTTCAAAATCAACACCATATTCGAGAAAAATATTTTTTATAGTCGACATAGCCTTTTCTTCCGTATTATTCTCGTTTGACAAATGCAATAAAATTATTTTTTTTGTATCATCACCAACTAGCTTCGCCAAATAAATACTAGCATCCTTATTAGATAAATGACCATAAGGTCCAACTACTCTATCTTTTAACCATGGTGGATATTTTCCATTCAATAACATTTCAACATCATGATTACTTTCAAAAAGATAAACAGTTCTATTTCTCAAAACACTAAAATATTTTTGATTCAAATAGCCCGTATCAGTTAAATAAACTACACTATTTCTACCTTCACTTAAAATATATCCTTTTGAATCTCTTGTATCATGACTAGTTTTTATAACCTCAATTTTTACATCATTTAAATAAATATCATCACTAAACAAAATTAAATGGTCATATTTACTAATAGGATTATCACTACCTAACTCTTCTATCATTCCTATTGTCATATATATGTTAGCTTGATATTTTTTTATATAGTTTTCCAATGCACCAATATGATCACTGTGAACATGAGAAATAAGAATAGTATCAATATCATTTAAAGAAACGCCTAATTCTTCTAAGCGTTCTTTTATATATCGGACATTAGTACCCATATCAAATAATATTTTATGATTCTTTGTTTCAACATAGGTTGAATTTCCCTTAGAGCCACTTGCTAATACACAAATTTTCATAATTATTTATAAAGCGTCATAGGATTTATCGCTTTACTTCCCTTCGTATAAGGTACTCCCGTCCAAAAGCCTAAATGCACATGTGTTCCTGTTACTTGACCAGTTTTACCCATAGCGCCAATTTTTTGAGCTCTACTTACCTGTTGTCCTTTTGAAACATAAACGGCAGACATATGACCATAAATTGAATAATAACCATTTGGATGTTGAATAATAACATTAATACCAATTGTCCAACTACCTGGACCATTTGGACCCGCATGAATAACAGTACCAGCGGCAATAGCAAAGATTGGTGATCCATAACCAGTACCAGAAATATCTAATCCATCATGGCTAGAACGATTAAACAAATACCTTTTACCAAAACCAGATGTAATCATATATCCTGGTAACGTTGGCCAAGCATACTCCGTACCATCATCAACATAATTGCCCCAGTTACCACTACTTGCAGCTTTTTTACCCTTAACAATAACTTCATTTACAGTCTCACGTACTACATAAGTATTTTCTTTATCAATGACTACCTGTTGACTAGCATCACCATTAATAACTTGAGTACGAGAAGCAACACGCCTAATACCATTAACACCCTTAGTTTGAACTAAACGATAACTTGTATCTTTTGAATAATCATATTTTGTTTCCGTTGAATATTTTTCTTCAACATCCGCAACAACATACTTATCATATACCAACTGTAGCATGGGATTAATTAACGAAATAACTACCGTATCACCAACTGCAAGCAAATCATTTTCACTTTTATATTTCGGATTAGCAACCAAAAATTCAGATACATTTAACTCATTAGCTTCCGCAATACTAGCTATTGTATCGCCAACTTTAACTGTATATAAAGATTCTTTATTATCAGTACCAAAAAGCAAATATTTACTTAAACTATCAACATCAGTAAATATTTTCTCATCAGTACTAATATAAGATTCTTTAATCGAAATATCTTCTTGAAAATAAATATTTTCAATTCTTTCACCTACACCAACAATCTCTTTTTGTTCATTATTTATATATGCTAAATATTCATCTTCTGGAATAAATGATAAAATAACCTTCTTAATAGCATCTTCAAAAACCTTTTCATCTAAAACATTGATTTTAAATAAAACCTTCGAATCACCATCAGTTTCTTTACTACTAACAGTAATAGTATAACCTTTTATAGTAAAATTTTTTGATTCCTTAATTTTATCATATATTTCATTTACACTAGAAACATTAGAATTATAAGTATTTAACTTAGTTATCGAAAAACCTTTTGGTGGATATACTTGTTCTACATTATATTCATCTTTAATACTAGACTGTTCTTCATTAATAAGTGCATATAAATCATCTTGACTATCAATCATTCCTATTTTTTCGCCATTTAAGTATACTTGATAAACCCCTTCTACTTCATCAGCATAACTAGTTTTATAAGAAGTCGCAATAAACATTGCTACTCCAAATATCATAGTTGTTAATATGCATAGAATTTGTGTCTTTTTACTCATCAATATTCTCCTTCTTTTTCTAAAACCATATAGTTTTTGAAATTCATCATTGTTGGCTCAAATAAAACTGTAAATTTTCCAGTGCCACCTTTTCTGTGTTTTGCAATTATAATATCTGTTTCAACATTTTCTGACTTACCAAGCTCGGTCTTAGCTTTATAATAATCTTTACGATTTATAAACATAACTATATCAGCATCTTGTTCTATTGAACCTGATTCTCTTAAATCGGCAAGCATTGGTTCATTATTTTCTCTTTTTTCAGCATTACGTGAAAGCTGGGCTAAAGCAATAACGGGTACTTTTAACTCCATTGCCATAGTTTTAATAGCTCTTGATATATCTGAAACTTCTTGTTGTCTAGATTCTGGTCTTCTGCCACCCATTGTAAGTAACTGCAAGTAATCGATAATAATTAAGCCAAGCCCTTCTTTTTTAGTTGCAAGTCTACGACATTTAGCTCGTATGTCATTTACAGTTATACCAGAATTATCTTCAATGTAAATATTTGTATCAGCAAGCTGACTTACAGCTTCATTATATTTTTTCCAATCATTTTGTCCAAGCTGACCATTAGTTAATTTCTTACCTTCAATACCACCTAAAGCACTAATCATACGATTAACCAATTGTTCTGCTGACATTTCCAAGTTGAATACTGCAATTGCTTTTTTAGTACTTTGTGCAGCATGCGTTGCGATATTTAGGGCAAATGCTGTCTTTCCCATACCGGGACGGGCAGCAATTACTATCATTTCGCCTTCATGTAAACCACTAGTAGCTTTGTCTAAATCATAAAAACCAGTTTCTAAACCAGAAATAACACTATGATTTTGGGATAAATATTCTAATTGTTCTTGAGCTCTAGCGAGAACTTCATTTATAGGGGCAAACTCTGTAGTTTGACGAGACCTGATTACATCCAAAATATTTTTTTCGGCATTATCAAGCAGTCCCGTTACATCATCAGAATCATTATAAGCATCTGTTACAATATCCGTTGCCGTCGTAATAAGATTACGAACTATCATCTTTTCTTTTATAATATTAATATAATAATCTAAATTGGCAGCACTTACTACAGAATCCATAACCTCTGCAAGATATGAAACACCACCAATTGCTCCCATACTTTTAGTTTTATCCAATTCATCAGCTATTGTGGTCTGATCTATAGGAATACCAGCATCATGCAAGTTTTTTATAGCAAGAAAAATTTTTTTATTAGCA
>CAKOKF010000009.1 GCA_934090775.1 uncultured Bacilli bacterium | reverse complement strand
TTACCACATTTGTTTCAAATTTAATAAACATTTTACTTTAGATCAAGAGTTAAAATATCATCAATCATATAACTTTCATTATTATTTAAAAAGCACATACAGCTATGTATATTTAGATCCAAATAATTTATTTTGCTAGAACATTTTTAAAAATTATTGACACAATATTTTAAAACAATACCTTATTTATAGTTAATATTAATTAAAATATGTTTTCAAGCAAAATTACAATATTTTATTTAAACTTAATCATCTTAGCAATAAGCATTTTTTATTTATTTCAAAAAACATATTCCATAGATAATGATAAAATTAATAGATTTTTAATAAAATTCTTCTCATATAAATAAAAACGCTCATTTTTTAAAAATGAGGTTTAAAATAGATTATTTATCTAACATACTATTTAATTTTTTTAAGCTTAAAAGTAACTCTTCTTCTTTAATTTTACTAATAGCAACATACTTTTTTTCTTTATTAACACTATAAACAGCTGGATGGCTAATAGGTTTAGGATCCATAGTTTCAATCAAATTATTTACATCTATAGCTTTTACCAAAAGTCCATTAATCTCTTCTTCATTTTTATATTTTAATACGGGGACCGCTTGAGTATTAACAAGTTCATCATAGCTTATAATAGCTTTAGTTTCTTCTTCATTTTCAAATCTTGTTAAATCAGTTCTCACAGTCACATTACTACTTTGAAGTTTATTTGTTAAGGCAGTTAAAGAAATATCACTGTCATCAATTAGATTAGTACTACTATCATTTTTACTCTTGCTTTTAAATTTTAAAACATAAGCAAAAGTAGTAAGTAATATCATAAGTAAAATATTTGCTCCTATAAATACAATATCAAAAGTATTCAATGTATTGAAATATTCTAACAAATTTCTTGCAATAACCATTACTATATTCATACTATCTATCACCTATCATAATAGTAGCATATTTAAACAATGCTTGACAAGAAAATTTACTAAAAATGTCAAAATATTCAATAGTTTGACATTTTTTTGTTAAATTTAAGTAAAGAAAATGACAAGTAACAATTATTTTTCATTACAGGCATTATTCATTATTAGAGGAACCTTATAAATTGTAGTATCTTGTTTTTCATCAGTAGCCTTAATCTCAACAAACAGTTCATGTTTTTGAAACTCTTTGCACTTATGCATATAATTATCAATATTAAAAGAAACACTTTGTAACAATTCTTCTAATTTTGCCGCTTTTTCGTTTCTTATTACTACCTGAGATATCTTATTTTCCAAGTCATTATTTTTTTCATAAAGTATGCAATCGATACTTTTATACAAATTATTATCACTACCACCGCAATAATTTATATTTGCTATATAAATAGCGCTTTTAATATCGTTATACGCAATAGAACCTGTAATTGTAAAATTATCACAGTTACTACTAATAGTTTTAAATTCAAAGCTATCATTATTTTTTAGGTATTTAATACCACCGATTAAAAAAATTACAATAAATAATATAATGACAAATTTAGCTATCTTAATATATTTTAAATTATTATATTTTATCTTCTTATTTTCAAAATTCAAAGTTTCATTTGTAATATAATTTCCATCTAAAAAAGCATTTAAATCGATTTTGAAATCATTACATATTTGCTTAAGTAAACTTATATCAGGGATATTTTTTCCATTTTCCCACTTTGAAACCGCTTGATATGTTATATTATATTTTTCCGCCAATTCTTTTTGGGTTAAATGATTATCTTTTCTTATTTTTTTAATTAACTTACCAATTTTGTCCACATTCATAACTTCTCCTAAATAATTATAGCATAGTCTTTATTTTAGATAAAAGAAAAAAGTACTAAATAAAGTACCTATTTTTCTTTTCTAACTTCTAATTATCTCTAATCTTACAATTAAATTTATTCTTTACAGCAATCATTATTTCATTAAAAATTACCATAACTTCATCTTCTTGTAAAGTACGACTACTTGATTGAAACGTTAATTTAAATGCTACTGATTTTTCGTTTTCTAACACATTTGGACCTGTATAAATATCAAAAATATTAATATCTACTAGCAATCCCTTACCATGGATTTTAATTTCCTTCATTATCTCTTCAACTGGTAAGGATTTATCTACAACAAATGCAACATCTTTAACGATTCTAGGATAAATAGAGGCAGCAACATATTTAAGTGGTTCTATCTCTCGCATTAATTTATTTAAAGAAATTTCACAAACATACATCTCATCTTTACATACTTCAGGATGAACTTCACCAATAATACCTAAAAAAATGTTATCTAAATAAATTTTAGCACTTCTCTTAGGATGCATACTATCAATTTCACTTTTAACAAAATGATAACGATCTTTAAAACCTAAATAATCAAGTAAGTCCTCTACTATACCTTTAATCAAATAAAAATCACATTTTATACTAGTTTTTGTTGCTTCATTAATTATATAATCACCATGTATTAAAATTGCAATTTTACTTTCTTCTTCATAGTTTGCATCGTATGTCTTACTTATTTCATATAAAAACATATTTTCAACTTTCCGAGCCTTATTATACATATAAACATTTAACATACTAGGAATTAAAGAAGTACGCAAAACTGACTTATCAATACTCATTGGATTAGGTAAGTTTAAATGAAGCTTATTTTCATAATTAAAAGTACTAGCCATACTAGGAGAGGTCAAAGTGTAAGTTCTCGTTTCCGTAAGTCCCAAAGCTCGAAGTCTACTAGCTATTATCTTACGATATTTAACATCTCCCTTATACTCTCCTTGTTTTATTTCGACTTTAGGTAAAGTACAAGCTAAATTTTCATAACCATAAAGACGTACTATTTCTTCAGCAATATCATTAACATTAGCATCAATATCTAATCTACGATTAGGAATAGTTACAGTAAAAGTATTATTATTAAATACATAAGGAAATTCCAATCTATCAAGTTCATGTTCTATATCCTTAGGTTGAATATCTATACCTAAAAGTTTACTAATATCATTTTCTTTAAAAGATACCACCTTAGGAGTCTTATCTAATTTATCATAAACGACAGTACCACTCATAATAGTAGCATCCGCATATTGTTCTAACAAATAGCAAGCCCTATCTAAAGCATAATTAGTATATTCATAAGATAAACCTTTACCATAACGAATAGAAGCTTCACTTTTTAAATTTAAACGATTAGCAGTATTACGAATACTGATATTATCAAAGATAGCAGCTTCTATAAAAATATTCTTAGTATTTTCCGTAACTTCAGTATTTAAACCACCAATTACACCAGCTAAACAAATAGATTTTTCACCATCAGTAATGACAATATCACTCGTTTTTAAAGTTCTTTCATTATTATCTAAAGTCACTAATTTTTCATCTTCGTAAGCATCTCTAACTACTACTTTTTTACCTAAAGTATCTTTATCAAAGAAATGAAGAGGCTGGCCAAATTCTAACATAACATAATTAGAAATATCAACAACATTATTAATTGGGCGCATACCTGCATCAATTAATCTCTTTTTAATAAATTCAGGACTTTCTTTAATAGTTAAATTAGTAGCCATACGTCCAGTATAATATGGACATTTATTTGTTTCTACTTCTAAAGATATATAATCATTAACATCATCATTACTAACTTCATATGACATAATTGGTAAAGTCACTTTTCGATTTAAAATCGAAGCAATTTCATAAGCAAAGCCAATATGATAATAGCAATCATTATTACGATGTTTATGGATATCTAACTCATAAAGAGTAGTCTCTAAACCTAAAGCAGGTATAGCAGGAGCCCCATTTTTTAAATTATTTGGAACAATAAAAATTCCTTTTGCATAATTTTCTTTTGTATTTTCTTCTAAACCAATTTCACATAAGGCACAAATCATCCCATCAGATTCAACACCCCTAAGTAAAGTCTTTTTAATAACCCCACCAGGTAATTTAGCTCCATCTAAAGCTACTATTACTTTAATACCACTTTTAACATTTGGTGCTCCACAAACAATTTGCACTTTTTTTCCTTGACCGATATCTACCTTACAAATATGCATATGATCCGAATTAGGATGATCAACGCATTCAACTACTTCACCAATAACTAAACCAGGTATATTATTAGAAATAACTTTTTCAACATTTATACCAGCTTTAGTTATTTTTACAGCTAATTCTTTTAAATCTTGATCTTTAATATCAATATAATCACTAACCCATTCTAAACTAATCATTATCTTTTTCCTTTCTATCGAATACTCTAACTTCTCTTAAATCATTATTATAAAAAACACGACAATCGTTAATATCATATTTAATCATAGCTAAACGTTCAGCCCCAAATCCAAAAGCAAAGCCACTCCATTCACTTGGATCATAACCAGCCATTTTAAGAACATTGGGATGAACAATGCCAGCCCCACAAACAGTAACCCAACCAGTTTGTTTACAAACATTACAACCCTTACCATGACAATTACAACAAGTTATATCAACTTCAACTGATGGTTCTGTAAATGGGTAATAACTTGGATGAAAACGGGTTTTTGTATCTATACCATATAATTTCTTAGCAGCCAAATCAATTGTTCCCTTTAAATCACTTAACGAAATATTTTTATCTACTAATAAACCTTCAATTTGCGTAAACTGATGCGAATGCGTGGCATCATCATCATCACGACGATAAGTTTTACCAGGACAAATTACTCTAATTGGTTTTTTGCCTTCCCCTTTTAACATGGTTCTTACCTGCACTGGTGAAGTTTGACTCCTTAAAAGTAACTCTTCTCCTTTAACATAAAATGTATCTTGAGCATCACGAGCAGGATGACCCTTTGGTAAATTTAACATTTCAAAATTATATTTATCAAGTTCTATTTCCGGACCATCCACAACGTCATAACCCATACTCATAAATATTTCCTCAACATCAAGAATTAGTTTTTCTAAAATACAAGGTGATCCAATCGGTATTTTAGTAGCAGGCAAAGTAATATCAATATCTTCGCTTTCTAGCTTTTTATCTAAAATTTCTTTCTTAATTTCAATTTCTTTATCATTAATTAATTTAGTTACTTCTTGTTTTAAATTATTAACTAAACTACCATAAGTTTTTCTTTCTAAAATATCCATATTTCCTAAATTAGCAAGCAATCCTGATATTTCGCCCTTTTTAGATAAATACTTATTTTTCAGTTCGACTAAACCACCCATATCACTTATTTCTTGTAATTTATCTATAATAGTATCTTTAATATTTTTTATCTTTTCTTCCATATAAATATCCTCTCTATTTTAGCTTTAACTAAAAAATTCTTACACCCTATAAAGGGCGTAAGAACCGCGGTACCACCTTAATTAAACTCTTTTTTGATAACGCAAATAACTTGCGGGATTACTCCAGTTCTTAAGGTGAATTCATAAACCAAATTTTTATAATTCCTTGCAGCTACTAGAATTACTCTCTAAAAAAATCTTCTTTGTTTATTACTACTTCTTAATCAAAACTTTTTAATTACTTGTTTAGTATATCACAACATTTTTATTTTTGTATATTTTTTTTATACTTTTATTTGTTTTTAGGTTTAATTGCCTCTAAGCCACCCATATAAGGTTGTAAAACTTTTGGAATTTTTACACTGCCATCTTCTTGATAATTATTTTCAATCACCGCAATAAGGCCTCTTGGAGTAGCTAGACATGTATTATTTAAAGTATGTAAGAAATATGTTCCATTGTCACCCTTAACTCGAATACTTAAGCGTCTTGCTTGAGCATCACCTAAATTGGAGCAAGAACCTACTTCAAAATACTTCTTTTGTCTTGGACTCCATGCTTCAACATCACAAGACTTAACCTTTAAATCAGCCAAATCTCCAGAACAGCATTCTAATTGACGAACAGGTACATCCATGTTTCTAAATATTTCAACAGTATACTTCCACATTTGATTATAATAATTCATCGATTCTTCAGGTTCACACAAAACTATCATTTCTTGTTTTTCGAACTGATGAACACGATATAAACCTCTTTCTTCTAAACCATGCGAACCGCCTTCTTTACGAAAACATGGTGAATAAGAAGTTAAACGAATTGGCAAATCACTCTTTTTAATAATTTGATCTTTAAAACGACCTATCATAGAATGTTCAGAAGTACCAATCAAATATAAATCTTCGCCCTCTATTTTATACATCATAGCTTCCATTTCAGGAAATGACATAACCCCAGTTACAACATCAGCATGTATCATAAATGGTGGGATACAAAAAGTAAATCCTTTACTAATCATATAATCTCTAGCATAAGCAAGCATTGCTTCATGAAGTCTTGCTATATCACCAGTTAAATAGTAAAAACCCTCTCCACTCGTACGACCAGCTGATACTTTATCCATGCCATCAAGAGCTTCAATAATATCAGCATGATATGGTATTTCATAACTAGGAATTACTGGTTCACCAAATCTTTCTACTTCTACATTAAAAGAATCATCTTTTCCAATAGGTACCGATGCATCCATTATATTTGGAATAACCAACATACGTTTACGAATTTCACTACTTAAATTATTTTGTTCCTCTTCTAAAGCATTAATTTCCGCATCCATTTTCTTTATTTGTTCTTTAATCTCAGCAGCCTCTTCTAACTTTTTATCGCGCATTAAAAGTCCAATTTGACTACTTAATTTATTTTTTGATGCTTTTAACCCGTCTTTTTTAGTTTGTGTTTCCCTAACTTTAATATCAAATTCATAAACTTCATCAACCAAAGGTAATTTTTCATCTTGAAATTTTTTCTTAATATTTTCTTTTACTAATTCTCTATTTTCTCTAATTAATTTAATATCTATCATATATAAATCCTTCCTAACAGTAATAAATTTATTATATTACTTTTGTTCTTCGTAAGCAAGAAAGATAAAACTATTTTCTTATTTTTTTAAACTGCTAGATTCCTCAGGACTTTGCAATTTTCTTAAAATATTTTCTTTTAGATGGGTTACTTCCGATTCACTTCGATTCAAAACTACTCCAATTTCAAAATTACTATATTTCAAATTTCCAACAAGGCCATGATCCATGGCATAACAAATAGCCTCTTCCATGTCAAAAAATTCCAGTAAAGTTTGATACTCTTTACTATTTAAAAATTTCAAAATAGCCGTTTCATCTTTTTTACTAATAACCCTTTGATCATAATTAGCCATATTTTTTGTAGCATAACTTTTACTAGCATACAATCTTCTTTTTATCTTATCATGAATATTTCTAGCACTTGCAGTAGTTAAAACTATAGGCTTTTCAAAATCATTATTACATAATGTTAATAACTCTTGATAATCTTTTAACTCCAATTTATTAATAGCCCTATCAACCTCTTCATATTTAAAACCGCTAAAATAATCATATATTGTTTTTGTTTTAGGTAATTTATTAACTTTTTTAACTGAAGTAATTTTTTCACTTTTCTTATGATCACTTATTAATTGAACTCGTTTTGGCATCCTTTTTTCCAAAATATTTAATAATGTCTTTTTTTCGGCATTGGTCAAACTTATAGCATGGAATTCATCACAATTTTCCCCATAAATCAAATGAAGTACTTTCAATTCATTTGCCATTAAACCAGCTAATACTATTTTAAATTCTTCATCAGTTAAATTACTATAAATATTTCTTAAAGGAGTAGTTATCTCTAATATATCAATTACTTTTTGCATAAAGCACCTCAAATCGCCCTCTATTTTATCCTATAAGTTGTATAAATACAATCATATTTTTTACAAAAACAATCAGTTTTCTTTAGCAAATAATAACCACACAAATTAACAATTATCACCACTAATGAATAAATAAGACTGGTATTATAAAACAAACTAATTTCCAATCTACTTAAGCCAATTTCCATTAAAATAGTCCCAAAACTTATCACTTCTACAAGATAACGGATATTACCTAACAATTTAATTTTTCGTGATAAAAACAAAGCTATCTCATTTACAAATATAGTATATAAAAAGCCATTAATTAGTATTATTATAAAAGTCAAAATTGTTGATAATCTTAACTTAGTATAAAAACTAAAAAAGCAAACAAATATAAACATAATACTAGCCATTACCCCACCACTATAAAACCATGCTTTTAAATATTTTTCTTTAACATTAATCCTATTTAATAAAAACAAATCAAATTTTTTATTTTCACAAGCCAAACGATACGCATTGCCTAAATAAATAAGAACTCCGCTAATTATTCCTTTGCTAAGATAAGTAAATGTATTAAGAGATTTAATAATTTCTTCAAGGTATCCGATCATATTTTTATCTACGTTCCAAAAATAGTTACTATTTTTTAACGTTATGGCAGTCAAAATATCATAGGTATTTAAAAAATACACTATAAATAGTAAAATGCAGCAATTAAATAAACGTTTGTTTTTCTTATAATATTTCATTTAAACTTCCCTTTTCCAATTCTAAAATATTATCTGCAAAATATAAAAAATCATCTTTAACTCGACCACTTAGTATTATCAAATATCCAGTATTTCTCAAATTCATAAATATTTCTTTTACTTTATCAATATCACTAGCTAACAAATCTTTAAAAACATCTTCAATAATAATAATCTTACTATTTTCTACCAAGGTACATAATATTCCTAATTTCTTTAACTGACAAGGCAAACATTTTTTAATCTTTGTTTTACTATCTTCAAGCAAATCTAATTGGCTTAACCAGTTATCTATTTTTTCTTTAGCAAAATTATTATTGCTTACTATTTCTAAAATTTCATAAATATTTAAATCATCTAAAAATTTCATATCATTTAAGAAAAAAGCTATCTTCTCATTATGGACGTTATTTATTACGCCTCCTGTTACTGACAAAAGACGACATAGAGTTCTCAAAAAGACATTCAACGTTGTATCTCCTATTAAAGCATAAATTCTACTATACTGAAAAAACCAACTAATGTTTGTAAAATAATTGATACCATCATCAATAAAACTCAAATTTTCCAAATTCATACTGTCACCCTACTATAAATTATAATATAGAATAGCAAGAAAACCAATAAGTAGTTTATCGAAAGCCAATTTAAAAATTCTACTTTTCAGTAGAATTTTTATACTTTTCTAAAGCCTTTTTTAAACCCAACCATGGTAACAAAGCACAATGTTTACGATTTTGCTGTTTATATATTTCATTATATGCTAAAGCTTCGCTTAAGATTTCATTAGTTGTTCCTTCTTCTATCATTTTTTCATAAGCATCACATAATTCTAAAACTTCACTTATTTTTTTATTTTCTAACAATTTTATCATAACTGATGTCGCTGAGGTAGAAATGGCACAAGCTTCGCCATCAAAGTATATTTTTTTAATCGTATCATTTTCTATTTTTAAGTAAATATCAATATTATCAATACACGATTCATTATTAGAATTTACTTTAATATAGTTTTCTTTATCTTTTGGCACTTCTTTATTATAAGGATACATATAATTATCCATAATAATTTCTCTTCTTAATTCATTATCCATTTATATCATCTCTTTTAATATTCTATCTTTATCACTTAATAACTCTACTAAACGATCAATTTCTTCCTTAGTATTATAAAAATACAAACTAACACGACAAGTATTTTTAACACCAACGGCATCTTTTAAAATCTTAGCACAATGATTTCCGGCACGAACACAAATATTGTACTTATCTAAGTAAACAGCAACATCTTGAGAAAATATACCATCAACATTAAAAGCAACAATTCCTGTATCGGATTCTAAATTAATAATATCAATATGTTTTATATCTACTAACTTATTTATTAAATACTTACGTAATTCTCTTTCGTGTTCCAAAATATTATCCATACCAATATTAGTTAAATAATCAATAGCAGCACCAAGTCCAATAACTCCAGCAATATTTGGTGTTCCTGCTTCTAATCTTGTTGGCAAACTCTTTAAATAGACATCATTGACATCATCAAAAGACTCATTCATGCCGCCACCTAAATTAATAGGTTCCATTTCTTCTAACAATTCTTCTTTACCATAAAGGACACCAACACCGGTAGGGCCGCATAATTTATGAGCTGAAAAGGCTAAAAAGTCGCAATCTAAATCTTGAACATCTATTTTCATATGCGGTACACTTTGAGCACCATCAACTACTAAGAAAATTCCTCGTTCATGAACAAGTTTAGCAATTTCTTTGATTGGTCGTAAATCTCCTATAACATTTGTAACTTGAGCTAGTGCTATTACTTTAGTCTTAGGCGTAATACTTTTTAACACATTTTCAATTGTTACATAATAATTACTATCTAAAGGAATATAATTAACTTCTAAATTTAACTCTTTAGCTAATCTAAACCATGGTAAAACATTAGAAGCATGTTCAGATTTAGTTATTAAAATTTCATCTCCTGGCTCTAATAAATTAGAGAAGAAACCTGTTGCAATATAATTTAAAGATTCCGTGGCACCACTCGTAAAAACAATTTCTTTTCTACTTTTGGCGTTAATAAAATTTTGCACTTTATTACGAGCAAGTTCATATTCGGTATCTACTTTTAATGAAGTCTTATAATCTCCTCTATGGGCATTAGAAGTATATTCAGTATAATATTCTTCAATCTTTTTTACAACACTAATAGGTTTTAAAGTAGTCGCCCCATTATCTAAATAAGTTATATTATTAAAAAGAAAAGGAAAATCCTCTCTATGCATAAAAGCACCTCCTACATGCTAATTATTTTCTTTTAAATTACTTTTCAAAAAGCCATCAACAATTAACTTAGTTGCATCCGTATCATTTATCCCTTTACTATTTAGATAAAACAAATAATCTTTAGGAACCGTACTAATAGTCGTATTATGAATAGCATTAACCCCATCACTTCGTACTAAAAGATTAGGCACTATCATATTTTCGGCATCATTTAAAGTAATTATTCGTAAATTTTCTAATACTTCATTGTTTTTCGTATTTTCATCTACCTTTGAAGTGGCAACATTTTTAATAACGCCATCATTTTCTGTAACTCCATGAAAATTAATCCGAGAAACATTGTTATCACCAGTAACATTAACGTTTAAAGTAATCATACTCGCTACTCCGGTTTTTAAACTATAATTAAACTCAACAAAAGCTTCATCACTCATTTCAATACTTAAATTAAATTTAGCTGTATCTTCATTATAACGATTATAAAGCAAATGACTGCCTGAACTCATAATTATTTTTAAATTTAAACCACTATTATTATCATAATCTTTTATATAAACATTACCACTTATTACCAAAGTTAAATTATCCGTCTTAATATCTAAACTATTTAAGGAATCCTTAATATTTACAATGCTGTCTTTCACTAATAATTTATTCATCTTTTAAAAAACTCCTTACATCATTTGTCCTAAATCTAGATTAAAACCGTTTTCTTCTATTTTTTTAGCTGTATTAATATTGCCTGTAAAACTGATATGTTTATCCTTAATAATGTGAACATAATTTGGTTTTATAATATCTAAAATATTGCTGTGATGGGTAATAATTAAAATACTTACCTTATCGTTTTTTTCGTTATAATACTCCATGATTGAATTAGCACAAATTTTTAAAGCATCAACATCAAGACCACTGTCTAATTCATCTAAAATAATTAAAGATGGTTCTAACATCCAAAGATGCATAAGTTCATTCTTCTTTCTTTCGCCACCGCTCATACCATCATTAATACTACGATGAATAAATGATGCTGGAATATCCAGTTTTTTACATACTTCTTGAATTTTTTTATTGAACTTGTACAAATCAACCGAATGTCCTTCTCGATTAGCTAGAGCCATTCTAAGCATATCCGCATTGCTAACGCCTTCGATAGCTAAAGGACTTTGGTTAATTAACATTATTCCCATTTGTGCTCTGGTAGTAGTATCAATATTCGTTATATCTTTATTATCATAAATAATTTTACCATTGGTAATTTCATATTTACTATCACCCATTATCGCTTTACAAATACTCGATTTACCAATTCCATTAGGTCCCATAATAGCATGAATCTCACCATCTTTTATTTCTAAATTAAAATTCTTTAAAAGTTCTTTATCTTCGACTTTTAAACTCAAATTTTCTATTTTTAGCATAACACACCTCTTAAGTTAATATTTGTTTTTTTCACATAGATTATTTTATCATAAAACTAAGTAAAAAAGCAGATATTTATTACTATATTGGCAATTTTTTTATCTTTTATTATCCTTATTTATTTTTTAATACCAATATTTTTTTAAGTAAATTATTCATATAATTGTAACCTAATATTTTAAACTTTTTTTAAGCAATATACATCCTGTTTCTAAAGCCAGATTAAAATAGTTTTATTAAATATTTAAAAAAACGCATATATATAATAATGAAAATTTATATAATAAGTTATACTATATTATATAGTGATCAAAATTTTAAAAAGATTTGTAAGCCAAATCTAATCTTTGTGTATCAATATGACATAAAAGATAAATATTTTCTAATAAAAAAATCTTTGTAGAACTTCCTTAAACTTTACAACTAAATTATGAAATATCTTAAAAAGAACTACAAAACAAAAGCAATCTATAGTATAATTATTTTGGTGATGCAAGTGAATTACCCTGGACTCAAAAAAGAATATACAAAAATTAAACAAAGTTATGCCAATCGTGGTATGGATTTAGAAAATCTTTTAAATGAAACTAATAAATACTATTTAGAAAAAGATATTGCCGTCATTTATAAGAAACCTACTCCCATTGGTATTAACAAAGTAAGATATGAAAATAACAAGCAAGTAATTAAAGAAGCCTATTTCAAAACGCAATCAACTCTTGATTATAATGGTATTTATAAAGGTTATTATATTGACTTCGATGCAAAAGAGACAACTAGTAAAACGGCTTTTCCTTTATCAAACATCCATGAACACCAACTAGAACACATAAAAAAAATTGATAAACATGGAGGCATCGCTTTTTTAATTATTAAAATGAATAATAGCTACTATACTTTAGGTGCTAAAAAGATTATAGCATTTATTGAAAATAATGATCGAAAGTCAATACCATTTGCATATATTGAAAAATTTGGTTTGAAAATAAAAGAAGGTTTTATCCCGCCACTAGACTACATTAAGACTGTGGATATATTAATAAAGGAGATGGATTATGCAAAAAATAAATAATTCCAAAAAAAATTTACAAAGAAATGTAAATAACATTAAAACAAAAATCAATTCACAAAAAACATATCATCAAAAAAGAAAGAAACAAAGTAGACATATTTTATTAAGCCTCATCATGCTAGTACTAATTGCTATTTTAATCTTAGGCCTTTTCGGTATCATCTATATTATTACCTCAGCCCCTGAATTTGATACAGATAGATTATATAAAACAAGTTCTTCTATATTATATGATAAAAATGGTAATGAAATAGGCCGTTTAGGAGCCGAAAATAGACAATTTGTTAGCTATGACGAATTACCTCAAGTACTAGTCGATGCCATTGTTGCTACCGAAGATTCAAGGTATTTCCAACACAACGGTTTTGATATTGCCCGTTTTGCCAAAGCATCCCTAGGACAATTATCAGGTAATTCTAAAGCAGGTGGTGCTTCGACTATTACCATGCAAGTTGTCGGTATGGCTTACACTGATCGTAATGAATCCCATGGAATTGAAGGTATTATCCGTAAGTTTACCGATATTTATATGGCAGTATTTAAGATCGAAAAGAAATACACCAAAGAAGAAATTCTTGAATTCTACGTTAACAGTCCTCATCTAGGTGCCAATAACACTTATGGAATTGAGCAAGCCTCCGAAAGATATTTTGGTAAAAGTGTTAAAGATATTTCCCTACCAGAAGCTGCGATTTTAGCTGGAATATTTAATGCTCCATTTAAATATAACCCATTCTATAGTATTAGTAATTGTACAGAAAGAAGAGATACTGTTCTAAATTTAATGTATCGTCATGGTTATATTACTGAAGAACAATTAAATGATGCTAAAAGTATTCCTGTTGAATCATTGATTAATTTAAATGTTAACGATGGTTTAAGCAAATATCAATGGTTTATTGATACTGTTCAAGAAGATGTAAAAGAAGTAACGGGTAAAAATCCTGCCAATGTTCCAATGAAAATTTACACTACTTTAGATCCAACCATTCAAGATGAATTAAATACTGCCGGTAATACAAACACTTATAACAAATGGAAAAATGATGATGAACAACTAGCTATGGTTGTAACAAGTGTTAGTGATGGTTCAATTGTCGGTATTTATGGTGGTCGTAACCAAAACGGTGTTCAAGAATTAAACCGTGCAACCGAAGAAAAATATCAGCCAGGTTCGTCAGCTAAACCAATCCTCGATTATGGTCCTGCCTTTGAATATAATAATGCTTCGCCAGGAACTTACGTCTTTGATGAGCCTATGTCTTATTCTAATGGTCAATCAATAAAAAACTGGGATGGTACGTATTATGGTCAAATAACAATGCGTTATGCTTTGGCAAGGTCTAGAAATATTCCAGCCCTTCAGGCTTTCCAATCCGTTGATAAAGATAAAATAGCAAATTTTGCTCATAGTATGGGCATTAATTATGGCCCTGAATTATTTGAATCTTACTCTATTGGTTCCTTTGATACTGTATCAGCAGTCCAATTATCCGCAGCATATGCAACATTTGCTAGAGGTGGTTACTACATTGAACCATATACCTTTACTAAAATAGAATTTACTGACACTGATGATGTTTATGAAAATAAACCCAAAAAAGAAAAAGTCATGAGCGATTCAACTGCTTACATGATTAATAGCATCTTAACAACCGCTAAATCTTCTTACAGCGTTGGTGGATCATTTACAGTAAGTGGAACCGATATAGCAGCCAAAACTGGTACATCAACATATCCAACTAGTGCTGTTACCGCAGCAGGTATTAAAGCTACGCCATCTCGTGATAACTGGAGCTTAGTATATTCTCCGGACTATTCCATTAGTTTATGGTATGGATACGATAAATTAAGTAAAACAACTTATACAACTATGAATAATGCCAACCGTGTTAAAAATAATATAATGAATAACATCGGTAAAAAAATATTTAAGAAAAATTCCCGCTTCGAGAAACCTAGTAGCATCGTTGAAGTTGAAGTTGAAAAAGAAACAGTACCATTACAATTGCCAAGTGCCTACACTCCAAGTAATATGCGTATGACAGAAATATTTAAAAAAGGCACCGAACCAACAGAAACATCCTTTAGATATCAACAATTAGAAAATCCTACAAATGGTAGAGTCACAACTAATGGTTCAACAATTTACTTATCTTGGAATCCTATTAGTACACCTGATGCAATTAACAGCGAATACTTGCAAACATATTTTAATGAAAATTATAAATACTCGCCTTCTAAATATTATCAAAATCGCTTATCTTATAACAATCAATATATAGGTGAACTAAGATATTCTATATATTTACAAACCGGTGATAAACTTCAATTTCTTGCCGAAACTAAAGATTCAAATTATACTTATCAAGGTGATGGTGGTACTAATTACACTTTCATTGTTAAAGCTAACTATTCAATATTTAAAGATAATGCTTCAACAGGTCTTAAAATAATTGCTGGTACAGGCGGCTCCTCAGCAAGTGGTATCTCTTTAAAAATATCAAGTAAGGATGAATGTCGTACCGTTATTGCCAATAATTCTTATTACAATGATAACACAACTATAACTGCAACTGATATAAATGGTAATAACATTACTGATGACTTAAAAATTTTAGATTCAAGTATTATAAATACTGAAACTAATGAAACCGTTAAACGTATCAATCTTTCTTTACAAGGCAAATACAAAATAACTTACAATGTAAGCTATAATGGTAAAAACTATAGTATTTCACGTACATTTACAGTTGCCGATACTTGTAATGCTATAGACTAAGAGTTCCCAAAAAGAACTCTTTTTAGTTTCTCTATAAAATTAAAAAAACTATTTAACCGCTGATTATTATCTCAACGATTAAATAGTTTTATTATTACTTAATTTAAATTATTTAGATTTTTTGTTAGCCTTTATTTGTTTTAATTCTTCACGCATAATTTTACAATTTTCATTAGTATAGCCAACTAACATTTCTTCATTTTTACTGCAAATAGTATTAAATACTTCTTCATAAATTTCCATGTATTTTTTAGTCAAAGCTGGAACCACTGCAATATTATGAGACCTACCATCAGTTGTCACACCAACTATAGACTTTGTTGATTTAATTCCATTTACTCTTTGTTCATACTTGTATAGCCACAACAAATTACTATATGGTATAACTTGAAAAGTTCCATCCATCAAAACAATATAATTTGGAGTTAAATACAAATGAATGTTAGCATAGTAAAAGGCATCTTTTTCTAAAGTTTCGTTATCAATCTCTTTTCTTTCTTTCGATGACATTTTTTTTATATTCTTTTTAAAACGATTATAATTGATTAAACCAATAAGAACAAAAAGCAAACCAATCATTCCAAAAAGAAAAGCTAGAAAATTTTGCCAAAAGGCAACATCTACAGCATCAGCTGTCATATCTAAATAGACATTACCAAAATAATATTCAAAATCAGCAAGTGTAATTTCTTCGTCAGGCCATAACTCGTTTACTGCTTCTATTGCTAACTTTTTAACATCAGTTGGAACAAGTTTAGAAACGCCAACTAATTTTTCAGTACGATTATCATTATACAAAGTTTCATCTTTAAGGCGATCATAATCATAACTACTCATATAAGCAACGTACATATAATCCTTATCTCTTATTAAATAAAACTTATTATCTTCATTATCATAACTAGCAAAAAGATATGGATAGATTTTAGAATCAACATAGCTTAAAACATCTTCGGAATCATTTTGTTTAATAATCACATCATGTAAAGGAACCATGTTTTTTTCGGCATCACGTGTGGCAAAAACACCCCATATTATGCATATTAAACAAAGTCCTAATAAAATTAATCCTATAAAAACGTTTTTTAAATGTCTATTTTTCTCCTCACCAATAATTGGATTTGTAAAATCACTCATAAACTCAAACACTCCTCTACTTAAGCTTATTCTAACAAATATTTTTTTAAGAATCAACATCGTTTTCCAAAGAAAAAAACATAAAACGAAATTTTATATTCGTTGCAATTTTCTCTATATTACTTCTAATATTATTTTTATTACCTTTTCTCCAAATTAACAAATAAAAAAAGGCTAATAGTCAATTGCACTCTTCTTATTAACTATTACCCTTTATAGTACCAAAATTTAAAAAAGGCATTACCAAGGTCATTAAATTTTAATCATTACTTATAATTCATCAAGTTCTAGTTTCTTTTTTGATCCATGTCATAATAACTTTAACAATATAGTCAATCTCATCTTTAGTTAGTTCTTTATTTTTAGGAATGTGATGAATACGATATAAACAGCCTCTACAACAACACCCACAAGCATGTTGTGCAATAAATACTGGATGAACCTGACGCATAGGTGTTTGCTTACCATCATTTAAAGGATTAGCGGGTGCTAGCCTTTTAGTTATCAGATCATAGGCATCACTTTCTATTTTATTTATACCCTTTTCTTTAACAAAATCCTTCATTTGAGAATTTAAATGAAAGGAACCTCTAAATTTAGATTTAGCTAAACTATCAAGTAATTTTTCAATCATCATAACCACTCTCCATACTTTCTAATATAAAGCTTCTTTACTAATAATACTAACAAAAAATATAAAAGAACAAGTGCTACTAAACATATATAGAAACTTACTGGTAATATAACAAAATTAAAAGACTTTATGTTACTTAAAGCAACAGGTGTTACAATAGTTAAAACCATCGAGAAAATAGTTAAAATATATAATTTAGGGGAAGCATTAGATTCTGTGAAAGGAATTTTTGCAGTTCTAATATTAAAAATAATAGAAAGTTCTGTTATTAAACAGGTTACAAACCAAGCAGTTTGAAAATAAGGAGCCATTTCTAAATTATTATATTTAAAAACAAATAGAAATAAAAGGAAAGCTAGGACATCTACAACGCTACTTGTTAATCCCATGATTATCATAAATCTTGAAATATTTTTAACATTCCATTTTTTAGGAACTACCAAAAATTCAGAATCAACATTATCATCAGGAATACCCAATTGTGAAAAGTCATAAATAAAATCTTGTAATAACATTTGAATAGGAATTAGTGGTAAAAACGGCAAGAAAATACTAGCTAACATGATGCTAAAAACATCGCCTAAATCCCCACTTAAAGCCATTTTCATATATTTAATAATATTACCATAAACCTTACGCCCCTCTATAATACCATCATAAATAACTTTTAAACTTTGTTTCAAAATAATAATATCACTTGATTCCTTGGCAATACTAGAAGCTGTATTTACTGAAATTCCCACATCAGCACTAGACAAGGAAGGAGCATCATTAACACCATCACCCATATAGCCAACCACATGACCACATTTTTTATATAAACTAACTACTCTTTCTTTCTGAGTAGGATTCATTCTAGCAAAAACATCAGTTGTATCTAATCTCGACATCAATTCTTCATTAGACATTTCATCAATATCAGCTCCAGTTAAAATGTCATCGCCATTTAAGCCAACCATATTACAAATATTTTTAGTTGCATAAGGATTATCCCCAGTTAAAATTTTAGTCTTAACATTAATTTTACTAAGGTTAAGTAAAGTTTCTTTAACGCCTTTTTTAGCTGGATCAAGAAAAGCTACAAAACCAATAAAAGTCATATTATCTTCATAATTAACATTAAAATTATCACTACCAGGATAAGTATCCTTTATAGCAATGGCGATTACTTGCATACCATTACTAGATATTTCAATAGCTTTATCTTTTATACTTGCTATTTTTTCTTTATTTAGTATAGTCTTAATATTTTTATCCATCACCCATTTGCACTTACTTATTATTTCTTCTAGAGCTCCTTTAGTAATCATTAAATAACTGCTTGTGCTTTTAACAACAACACTTTGTCTTTTTCTAGTATAATCAAAAGGTATTTCGTCAACCTTCTCATACTTTGCTATTTTCTTATCTATATCATGTATTTTACCGTAGTTTAGGATAGCTTTATCAACCAAATTTTTAATCCCAGTACTATAAAAGCTATTAAGATAAGCATATTTTAAAACATTCATATTTGCTTTTCCGGAAGCATCAATATATTCTTGCAAAGCAATTCTATTTTCCGTCAAAGTACCAGTTTTATCCGTACATAAAATATCAATTGAACCCAAATTTTGAATAGAAGAAATATTTTTCACTAAAGTTTTTTTCTTAGCTAACCTTTTGCTGCCTTTAGCTAAGTTAACATTAACAATCATTGGTAACATACTAGGTGTTATTCCAACTGCCACTGACAAAGCAAAAAGCAATGCTTCATTAAAATTATGTTTTATTAGACCATCGACTACTATAACAAATAAACATACCACAATCATATATTTAATTAATAATTTGGAAATGCTTTTAATTCCTTTATCAAAGCTTGTATCATTTTTATTAAATTTTATCTTACTCCCTACTTTGCCTAAATAACTATTTAACCCTGCTTTTATAACTAAACCCGTACCAAGACCGCTAACAACACTCGAAGACATTAAAGCAATATTAGAAATATTAAATAAATCATTAGTACCAGTATCAAAATGAGCATTAGTTTTTTCTACTAAAACACTCTCACCTGTATAAGCCGATTGATTAATAAATAAGTCCTTAGCTTCTACGAGTTTAATGTCAGCTGAAATAATTGATCCGGCAGTAAGTTTTACAATATCACCAACAACTACATCAGTAACATTAATTTCCATTTCTTTATTATTGCGAACAACTAAACATTTAGAAATTACACTTCTTTTTAATTTTTGATTAAATTTATAAATGGAATAGTCTTGAAAAAATCTAACTCCTGCACTGATAAGTGCTATAGCAAAGATTATTAATGATCCAAGCGTATCTCCCAAAAGAAAATTAATAATACTTAAAAAAATTAGTATTAAAACAAATTCATCTTTTAACGACACAAGAAAGAAATAAATTGCGCCATGATTTTGTTCTTGTATAGTAATATTTTTACCATCTTTTTCTAATCTTTGTTTAGCTTCCTTAATGGTAAGTCCTTCTTGTGATGTATTTAATTTAGAATAAATAACATTGTTTGACGTTGTTGCTATATCTAAATATTCTTTTAATAAAGTTCTATCATTATTTTCATTATTTATTTTCTTCATAATCATTATTCTTCATTCATCTAAATTATTAGTTGAACTATTTCCCCTTTACTACTTTTTTCTCTTTTAAGTATAGCACATCTTATTTTTAAAATTTTATATTTTTTTATTTTATTTTAAATTTATTATTTAATTTTGTACACCACACAAAAAAAAACTCTACATTAAGAGCTTTTTTTCAGTATTATGATCATCTTCTAAATTGCTATCTAAAAGAGCCATAACTTTTTTAAAATTTACATTTTCAATTTCTTTTTTAAATTTCGGCCAACCATTATCAGAATAAGGATAAGCTTCAATAATATATTCATAATCCTTAAATATTGATAAAAGTGTTTTTATTTCTTCCAACTTCATTTTATAATTATCAGGCAACACCAAAGTACAACTCAATTTTCTTGATTTCTCACTTGTATTTATCAAAAGAGCATTATTGGTTTTTGCACAAAAATAAAATAATATTGGCAAATAAGTATCATAACCTAAGGTTTGAAAAGCCTCTATATTAGGATAAGTTCTTTTTAAATATTCTATTATTAATTTTCCATGTAAATCTAAGGAGTTAATTCGTCCTAATGGCAACATTTTTCCCTCAGGATTAATAATTACTACTTTACTTTCCGTAATCATTATTATTTTAATGCCTCCAAATACTCGAGATTAGAAGCTTGTTTTAAAGTATTAATAAATTCCTCATTTTGACAAATATGTTGAATTAAGGATTTATCAATTTCTTTTAAACTTTCTAACAAAGGTTTTGTAGTAATATTTTTAACTTTTTTTAATATTTCACGATTATTTCTTTCACTTTCAGATCTTTCTTTTGGATAGCCACCACCTATTTTTTCTCGAAATAATTCATTAAAGATGTTTTCTAAAGTTATTTCACTGCCCCAACCAAAATTGTAAGCATAAGCAAGGCTTACGGCATTACCACCATTTATTTGGCTAAAAAGATATGCACTTGTTGGATCAGTTATTAAACCACAATAAACATTGGGAAAACTGTTTAGTGCAAGCATCGCTCCCTCACCAGTACCACAACCAGTTACTACAAAATCAACAGCCCCACTATTTAAAAGAATAGCAGCCATTAAACCTTCTTCTACATAAGTAATTGGATTATCATTTTCATCTTTCATCCCAATATTTATAACTTCATAACCATATTTATCGCCAACTTTTTTTAAAGCTTTATAAATTAAAGCATTCTTGCTAGCTTGTGAATTATCATTTATTAATGCTATTTTCATCTCTATTCCTCC
>CAKOKF010000008.1 GCA_934090775.1 uncultured Bacilli bacterium | reverse complement strand
GCCAAATTATAAAGGCTTACCATATCGAAAAGACTTAACAATATATAAATAATACTATTATTTTTTAATAAATTAAAACAACAAATAAACATAATAAGAACATACATTACTCCCATATACTTAATTTTTTTATCATCTTTATTTTTATTAATCATATAAGATGTAACAATAATACTCATAATTAGTAAAACTATTCCTAATAATCTTAAATAACTAAGTACTATAATCATTAAAATACCAATAATTAATTTTAAATAGATATTTCTCTTTTGTAATTGTGTACTAAATTGACTAAGCTTTTCATAATTTATTAAACCCTTATGGGTATAATTAACTAATAATAAATAATTAATTATAACTAAAACCAATATTACTATTTCTAAAAATTTGTCTACCGTATTAGCAAAGATATCACTATCTTTTTGAAACTCCAGCACTTTACTTTCGACATCAATCTTTTTTTCTTTAGAACTATCCTCAATTAAATTTTTATCAAAGAAAATTCTCAATCTTATATCTTCATTTTCTTTGATATTACGATATTGATATTCAACTTTATAATTACTATTTTTTTCTTTTGTTATATTTTTTCCTTCATTAAAACTATAAGCCTTACTATTATTCGGCAAATTAACTGTTACTATTAATTTTTTTATATTATCATGATTATTTTTTAAAACATTAAAATATATTTCTCCTAAATCATTAAACTTAACTGCTAAATCATTAATCATATATTTTAAATAATAAGCATCATTATTATTCCTATAAATTCTTATATAATCTTTACCTTCATCATTTCTTAATAAATAGATTCCTGTATCGCCAACACTACCTACATTAACTTTATTAAATTCCTTAACACCGGTAATTTCTTCAATATATTTTTTAACTCTATCAACACTGCCAACCGTTAGTATATCAATATTTTTGGCATCATTTAATTTTGTATATTCTAAAATATTCTCATCACTAATCTCATTAACATACTCATCACGATAGTAAATATCTCGTTCAAAATAACCATCTATTTTCTTTGTTTCAATATATTCTTCAACTATTAAATTGCCATCTTTACTAAGGGTAGCATTTATATAATAATTATCAATGTCTTGGGCTTTAACAATTAAAGGACATAATAATACAAGTATAGCTAATATTTTTTTCATTTAACACCTTTTATCCTTCATTAAAATTAAGAGCCATAAATATTTTAAAGCAATCTTTAAAATACTTATGACTTTTATTATAAATATTCTTATTTTTAGAATCGGCCGCCGCCACCGCCACCACCGAAGGAACCGCCACCGCTAGAGAAACCGCCACCGCCACCGGAGCCGCTTGACCACGAACCACTTGACGATGATGATTCGCTTGCAGCTTTAGCACTTTGAGCACTTACAACTGAGTTTCTAACACTTGAAGTAATTAAATCATTAATATAGTAGTTGGTTACCCATGAATCATAATAATCCATACCATCCATATTATATTCTTTAAAACGCATATCCATAACCTTGGATACTTCTTTAGCACAGCCAAATAAGGTAGCAAATACTAAATATTTCTCCCATAAAGCAACTTCCGGTACTTCTTTATCAGCAAAAGAGCCAAAATCTTTAAGAAATTTTTCTAAAGCCTTCCATTTTTTATAAGCAAGAGCGCCATTATAAGTTTTTTTACTAGGAATAGCAAACCATACAGCCAAGCAAATTACCTCTAAAAGCAACAATAAATAACCAAAGACAGCTGTTCTATACATTAAATTAGCTACCAGTATATAAATTACCATAAAGATACTTACTATACTTATAACCAACAAATTTGAAATTACAATACCCTTATTCATATCATTTTTAAAGCCTTTAATAAATTTTACTATAAGATAGATAAATAAGCCAATAATAGCCACTACAAACAAAGGTGGAATTGAACAACATATTACAAATATAATAATAAACCCAAAGCTTATCATATTGCCATTTAAAGCTGATTCCTTAGCACTTTTACCAACATTATCTTCATAATATTCTTTGCTTAAAGCTTCTTTTAAAGCTTCTTTTTTATAAGCATTATAATTATTAACAATTGAATTATAAGAACGACGAGCATTTTTTTTCATTTCTTTAGTCGTAATTTCTACTTTATCCCCAAAAATAACCTTTAGAAGTCTTGTGTCTTTCGCACTTAATGTTTCATCTTCATGTAAAATAAGGCGATAATTTTTATCATCAATTTTCTCTTGGGTAATAACTTTTCTTCTAATTAAATCCATGATTGCTGCAGACATAGCTTTATCACTAATATTGCGATCAAACAAATAAGAAACATCTTCTGGTGTGGCATCATCAGGTATTTCCCTATAATACTCATTATTAAATTCAACTTCCGGATCTTTTTTGTATTTTTTATAGATTACTGTTCCTAAGTAAGCTACATAGGCTATTAAAGCCACCGCAATACCTAAACGAATATTATTATTAGTCTTCTCTTTTTTCTCTAACTTTACATACAAATCATTTAATCTACCTTGTAATTGTACTTTCTTTGAAGCATTATCTAAAACATTTATAGCGGCCAAAGCTTCATCATAAGTATTCATATCTAATTTATTTTCTAAATTATCTAAACAAGTAACTGCATATTCTTCTTCTATTATATCTAATTTTTCTTTATATATAGATAGTTCTTCTAAATAAGAAGTCTTAATATCCCCATCCATAAGAATATTAATAGCATTATACGCCTTACGATAATTTTCTCTTGTAATATCGCTTTTAAAAGTATTTAATAGTTTTAACGCATTAGCTTCATTTTGGACTTCATTTTGTCTTCTTTGTTCATTAGCTTCTTCGGCTTTTGCATTTTCATAAACCAAGATTTTCTCTAAAGCATTAGTATCATATTTTTTGGTACTTTCACTAATAACACTAGGACTAAAAGTACTGCGAATATCAACGGATGTATAACTACTTAAATTGCTAATAGTAAAAGTAACCTTTTCTTGACTATCAATTTTTATAAAACCGTTTAAAGGACCATGAGCCCAAGCTTTTAATTCAGCCTTATTACCAGGAATATTTAAAGTAACTTCTAAATTTTCAATATCTTCTTTAAATTCATTACCTATAACATTCCAACCTATCTCCCCCACATCATTAAATAAAATGCCCATATCATTAATTCGATATTTTAAATAAAAGGCCTTATTTTTACGTGAAGGATTATAAATCATAATATCCTTACCACTGGAAGTAGTATCATAATTATAAACGCCATAATCTCCTTTTTCGGCTTCATCATCATATGTAAAATCATCAACGTTTAAATTAGCAAAATCCCCATTAAAATAAGTATCAACACCTCCTATTTCTAAAATTTCAATTCCACTACCATTATGTGCCGTTGAACCACCATAACTACTAGCATTAATATTAAAACGAGAGGCATTACTATTTTTATAATTTATAATTCTTTCATAACCACGATAACTTCCCGTCAAATTAAAATATTCCTCTACTAAAAGTGAACCATCTGATTCAATAGTAGCATTAATATAGTAGTTTTCAACACCATCAGCTAAAACTAAAAAAGGAAACAGCAAAAATATTCCCAACACCCACAACAACTTTTTCATAAGACACCTACTCTCTAATCAATATAATTGTATCATATATCTAAAAAATTATGAATAATATTAATATTTAAAATCTATCATTCTCAATTGTTAGCATCAAAAATACTTTTTTAAATGATTTTTAACTAAATTAAAAGAAAGTAACATGCTTTCTAATAATCACTTTCTTTATAAACATAATATTTACTTTAGTCCCTTTTGACTTAATATCTTCTTATTTTTAATACTTCTCTTTTGATTTTCCTTTACTCTAGTATCTAAATCTTTTAATAACTCCTCTATTTCAAAATTAATATCATCAATAATATCTAAAAATTCTTCTTTGCGTAAATTTTTAGAATTAGCAATAATAAAAGCTTTTTCATTTTCTTTATCTGCTATATTTCTTAATATTTCTTGTTCTTCTTTCGTATGAAAAACTACTAAATCACCCATTTTTTACCACCTAATATAGTTTATGTTTCTTACTTTTTAATCTTTAAAATAATCTAAATCAATTAACGGATAAATATCAATGCCAACTTCTTCATATGGATGATTTGTTTTAATTACTTTAATTAATCCTTTTACTTTATCTATATCACATACAACCTCAATTTTATCCTCAATTGAATGTTCTAAAACATTCTTAGTTCCTTTAAAAGGATTAGCTTGTTCATTAGGGCGAAAAGTACAATGGCATCTAGTAATATTCATACATTCACTATAATTTCCTTGGATCCCACACGGATACTTCCCAATTGCCGCTCTTACTTTTTCGGTATACTCAGTTGGTACCATTACACATAACTTTACTTTTTTAACTTCTATTTGCATTTTTCATCATCTTTTCTATTTTTCTCATTATATTATCTTTATCTAATTTTAATAATTTAATAATTTCTTCTCTTTTACCTTGTTTTATGAATTCATCAGGAATTGCAAAATTTTCATAAGTATTATCAAAGCCATTTTCTAATAACCATTTAGCTATTTCACTTCCCAAAGAACCAACATTTACAACTTCTTCATAAACAAATATTGGTTTATTTAGTATAGCTAACATTTTTAATATTTTTATATCCATTGGCTTAATATATCTAGCATTAATAACCTGTAAATAAATTCCTTTTTCTTTTAAATCTTTTTGAACATCGATAGCTGTATTAAAAAAATCTCCGTAACTAATTAAATAACCATCACAGGCTCTCTTTTCTTGATAACTAATAATATCCCAAGTACCAATACTTTGTAAATGATATTTGGTATCCTGATAATTTATTTTCCCTTTTGAATAACGAATCGCAACTAATCCCTTCGTTTGAAAGGCCGTATATAACATATTAGCTGCTTCTTCATTATTATGAGGTGCCATTATTATAATATTAGGAATATTATTTAATATTGCGACATCAAAAATTCCTTGATGAGTTTCACCGTCTTCACCGACAATACCAGCTCGGTCAATTCCTATTACTACATTACCATTCATTCTAGCTAAATCTTGTTGAATTTCATCATAACCACGTTGTAAAAAAGTAGAATATATGGACACAAAAGGCTTTTGACCTTCAATAGCAAAGGCATTAGCTAAAACTAAGGCATGTTCTTCTGCAATACCAACATCAATAAAACGTTGTGGATATTTTTCTTTAAAACAATTTAATTTACTACCATTAGCCATCGCCGGCGTTATAGCAATTATTTTCTTATCCGTTTTGGCAATATTAATTAAATGTTTAGCAATCGCATCACTCCAAGAAATTTTATCAGTCTTAGCAGTCAACATTTGGCCAGTTTCAATATCAAAAGGACCAACTCCATGCCACAAACCAATTTTATCTTCTTCGGCATATTTATATCCTTTACCTTTTTTAGTTATAACATGTAACAAAACTGGTTGGGTTTCATTTTTAGCCATTTGTAAATATTTATCTAATTCTTTAAAATCATGACCGTTAATCGGGCCATAATAATTAAGGCCAAATTCTTCAAATAAATAACCTTCTTTCATATAAAGCTTTTTAAAGGATTCCTTTATATATTTCATCAAACGATACAAATATTTTCCTATCCCCGGAATATTTTGTAAAACGCTCTTAGTTTCACGCATCGTTTTATGATATTTTTTAGTACTCCTTATTTTATCTAAAGTATTATGTAAAGCTCCCACATTTTTAGAAATACTCATTTCATTATCATTTAAAATAACTATTAACTTCGTTTTCGCATCCCCAATATGATTTAAGGCTTCATAGCATAAGCCATTGCCAATCGAACCATCACCAATAATGGCAATAACGTTATTATTTTCACCTTTCATATCTCTAGCTAAGGCAAATCCTAACGCGGCGGACAAACTAGTCGAAGAATGACCAGCTTCATAATTATCATAAATAGACTCACTCATTTTTTGAAAACCCGACAGGCCATTAAGTTGACGCAAATGTTGAAACTTACCAGCACGCCCCGTTAAAATTTTATGCACATAAGCCTGATGTCCAACATCAAAAATAATTTTATCCTTGGGACAATCAAAATTACGATGAATAGCCATAGTAAGTTCAACAATACCTAAATTTGATGATAAATGACCACCTGTTTTTGCAACATTTTCTATTAAAAATTTTCTTATATCGACACTAAGTTTATCTAGCTCTTGATAACTCATATCTTTTAAAAACTTAGGATTTTTTATATTTTCTAATTTCATCATTACCACTCCAAGTAGTAAATCTATAATATCAAATCTAGCTTTGTAAAACTAGCCTTTTTGTTATTAATTTAGCATTTTCGTTCAAAAAAGATTGCCCTAATACCTAAGACAATCCTAACTAGTAAATTTTAATTACCAACATACTCTTTATCAAAAGTTTTTAAAATAAAATCGACACCTAAAGTTAATTTATCAAATACCCAAATACTACAAATATAAAATACTGAATATAAAAGAATAGTATTAAAATTAATCTGACTTAAATAAAAGAAACTACTATGGTAAATTATCACATACAAGAATAAAGATAATAATACCATATATAAAATCATTCTAAAAGTATTAAAGGGACGACATATTCTTGATAAATTTATAAAACCGGTTGTCCCTGTCATAATAACTATCAATGTACTCGTTAAATCAGGATCAATATTAAACTGAGTTCTAAATAATAATATCATAATAACATTGAAAACAACGGTTAAAGCAGGCGGAATACTCTTACTGACAACTTTTAACATAAAATTACCTTTTACTCTATTATGATTAGGTTCTAATGCTAAAAAGAAGGAAGGTACACTTATAGTACAAGTTGTAATTAAGCTCAATTGGATTGGTAAATAAAAATATTCACTTTTAGTCAAAATACAGACACAAACTAAAATGGAAGTAAAAATAGTTTTGATTAATAGAAGGGAGGCCGATCTTTCAACATTGTTAATTGTTCTTCTTCCTTCTGCTACTACTTCCGGTAAAGAAGCAAAATTAGAATCTAATAAAACCAATTGACTAACATTTTTAGCAGCATCTGATCCACTTGCCATAGCAATCGAACAATCGGCACATTTTAAGGCCAAAACATCGTTAACTCCATCGCCAGTCATGGCAACAGTATGGCCTTGATTTTGTAAGGCTTTGATTAGTAACTTCTTTTGTTCCGGGGTAACTCGACCAAAAACGTCATATTTTATTACAGCCTCATTTACGTTTTCTTCGGTAATAGTTCTAGCATCAACGCCATTAACGGCTTCTAAACCAGCTCTTCTAGCTATCGAAGCTACCGTTTTAAAGTTATCACCGCTAATAATTTTTACACGAACCCCTTGTTTTTTAAAATACTCGAGTGTAGCCGGAGCTTCAGCTCTAATGGTATCCTCAATAATAACAAAACCTAAAACTTTTTTCTCGGCTGTTTCTTCTTTAGCTAAAACCAAAGTTCGATAATCGCTGTACTTATCCAAAACATCTTTATAATTTTTAACAGCTTCTTTTAAGACAAATTCGGGTGCTCCTATATAAAAAGTTCCTTCTTCTTTAAAAGTGGCGGCACTATATTTACGACTTGAAGAAAATTCTATTACTTCTTTAATCTCCCAAGTTCCTCTTAAAGAATATTTATCTTGAATAGCTTGCATCGTATCATTAACATTTTTAAATGCATAACATAAATTACTTAAAACTCGATCAGCATACTCTTTTTTTACTCCTTTATTAAGAACAAATTCGCGCATATTCATTTTACCTGAGGTTATCGTCCCCGTTTTATCTAAGCATATAACATCAACTCGCGCTAATGTTTCTATACAATATAATTGTTGGACTAAAACATTGAATTTAGAAAGTCTTGCTACACTAACTGCCATCACAGAACTAGTAAGTAGAAGAAGCCCTTCGGGTATCATACCAATTAAGGCCCCAACAGTATTAAAAACCGCACTAGTAAAATTGTTATTAGTAACTTCTAATTGGTTGACAAACAATAAAAAACCTACTGGAATAATAGCAATCGATAAAACTTTTAACAATCCCTCAAATGAATTCATAATGACCGAATTAGCTTTTTTATCATATTTAGCCTCTTTACTTATTTTAGAAATATAATTATCGGCCCCAATATGAATAACTTGAACGGTACAAAAACCACTTACAACAAAGCTTCCTGATAAAAGAGTATCCCCTTTTTTCTTTAAAATAGCCTTAGACTCACCCGTAATAAAGGATTCATTTACTTCTATTGTTCCGTCTCTTATTATGCTATCAACAACCACCTGACTACCTAATTTATACTCTAAAATATCATCCAAAACTATTTCTTCAACACTAAGTTCAACTTTTTCACCAGCCCGAATTCCCATAACTTTCGAGGCTGATAAAACTGACAACTTATCAATAATTTTTTTCGAAATAATTTCTTGAACAGTACTAATAACACTATTAGCAATTATTACTCCCATAAATAGACAATTTTTAATAGCATCCCAAAGTTCGCCACCAATAAGTCCAGCTACTAAAATAGCTCCGCCCAAAAAAACATTTAAAAAATTAAAATAAGTACAAAAATTACTAATTATAATTTGTTTTATCGTCTTAGTTGGTGGTACATCATTATAATTTACTAAATTATCATTTACTCGTTGTTCTACTTCTTCTCTAGTCAATCCGTTTTTTATATCAATACTTTCTCTATCCATTAAAACCACTTCTTTACTATCTTATAATATCAAAATTCAAAAAAACTTACCATATTCTTGAGTAAGTTTTTTATCTTTTTTCATTTTAAATATAATATTTTAATTTTTACTTTATATTGCCAATATAATAATTCTTTTTACCTTTACGGATTAAAAATATTTCATTATCGATAGCATCTTTTTTATTGATTACATATTCTAAATCAGTTATTTTTTTATTATTTAAAGATAAGGCATTGCCACTTATTAATTCTCTAGCTTCTCTTTTACTATTAAATACTTTAGCCTCTACTAAAACATCAACGATATTTCCTTCATTAAGCTCTACTTGTGGAACTGTATTTAAATTATTAATAATATCTTCTTTAGTTAAGGTATTTATTTTATCAGTAAATAAAGCTTCACTAATTTTTAAGGCTTTTTCGTATTCTTCTACTCCACGCAAATCAGTAATAATACATTTAGCTAAAGTCTTTTGGGCAATTCTTAATTCTTTCTTTTCATTATGCTTAGCCATCACATCTTCAATTTCTTCTCTTGTTAAGAAAGTAAACACTTTTAAATATTCTTCAACTTTCGAATCATCGGTATTAATTAAATATTGATATAAAGCATAACTACTCGTTTTACTTTTATCTAACCATAAAGCATTGCCTTCACTCTTACCAAATTTTTTACCATTAGCATCTAAAATTAGAGGCATAGTAAAACCATAAGCTTCTTTTCCTAATATTTTTCTAATTAAATCAATACCAGTAGTAATATTGCCCCATTGATCAGAACCAGCAACTTGCATAATGCATCCCATTTTTTCATACATGTTTAAAAAGTCATAACCTTGAATTAACATATAACTAAACTCAGCATAAGTTATACCCGTTTCCAAACGACGATTAATTATATCTTTATTTAACATATAATTAACATTTACATATTTACCAATATCTCTTAAGAAATCTAAAAATTCATAGCCTTTAAACCAATCATAATTATTAACTAACTTAACATTTCCATCAAAAATTTCATCGATTTGTTTTTGAATGCCTTTAATATTATTATTTAAAGTCTCAATACTTATAATTTCTCGTTCACTTGTTGGTCTTGGGTCCCCAATACGTCCCGTGGCACCGCCACATAATAAAATTGGTTTATGTCCCATTTTCATTAATCTTTTAGCCGTTACTAAGGACGAATAATGGCCTAAATGAAGAGAATCAGCCGTTGGATCTGTTCCCCAATAAAAAGTTACACTTTCATTATTTATTTTATCTTTAATATTAGCGCCCGCTACATCTTTAACTAAGCCACGCCATTCTAATTCTTCCCAATTTGTCATCTTTTTCATTATATTATTTCTCCTTTATCATCAAATTTAACATTTATTACTTTTCTACTCGCTAAATAATCACACATATGAACAAAATATTGATATCTATCTTTTGGTACTTCTAATACTTCATTGCCATTATAATCGGTATTCCATTTTCCCATGTGGGTTTTAACTACATGACTAATCAATTTTATTTCCACATCATTTAACTGTGTTTTGTCTTGCATTTCTTCGGCATATTTAGCAGCCAAAATTGGATGGTCAAAACGTGTATATTTTTCCTCAGGGTTACCTTTTTTTAATCCATCATGAATAAGTAAAGCAACAATCATTATATCTTTTTCATGTTGAGTAAATAGTTTATCGTAAGGAGTTATTTGATATAATTCATAAGCCATCCGAACAGCTACTTTTGTGTGCCTAACTAGTCCACCTTCACCGCTAGCAAAATCCGGATGATATTTGCCAGTTGAAGAAGCCGGTATTGTATAAAAATAATCTGGCAACCCTTCTAATAATATTTTAGCACTTTCTCTAATTCTACTATCACTAATATAATTTAATTCTTCTATAAACATTTTATGCCTTCCTTAATTGTACAAAAAAATAGTCATAACATAAGGACGAAATTTCGCGGTACCACCTTATTTTATGACTATGCATACACTCTATAATGATAACGGTTTTAACCGATTTAACTCCAGGTTTGTAAGGCCCTTCTTCGTTAACAAATAAATTCTATCATAATTTTATTTTCTTGTAAATATACTATTAAACAAGTTGCTAAAGAAATTTTTAATACCTTGTAAGTTGAAGTAAATCTTATAACCTAATGCTCTTAAAACAGCATAACCAATTGCTAAAATTACTATTAAAACTATTAAAATAGTACCAAATACATTACCTTTTTTTTGATAACCAGTAACATTTATTAAATAATCAGTATAGTTACCATTTTCAGCTGTAACTCTTATTTTTATTTGACTACCAGTCGTCAAATTAGCATTTCCCTCTATAGTAATAGTTGAATTAGAATCTTGAGCAACACATTCAATGCTAACATCAGTTTCATTTTTCTTTATGGTGATATTGTACTCGTTAACATTAGGATTAAAATTTATTGCATGATCGCTAATTGCCAATGATTTAAGCAAGCTATTTGAGGAAACATCAGCTTCGGCTTCTTTTTTAATAATATATATCGTATAAACATTACTAACGCTTCCATCACTATTAGTAACCGTTACAGTTAGTTCATTAGGACCAACTTCTAAAGACTCACCACCTTGAATTTGAACCTTATCATTTTCGTTCATAGTCTCAACTGTAGCAACAACGTTAGTTACATCATAGCCAACTGTTACATTATAATCAAACACCTTACTTTCAAAATCGATTTTACCTTCACTTAATTTTAAAGATGCCAACAAAGCCTTAGAATCATTTGGTTCAGGTGTAGGAGTTGGTGTCGGAGTTGGTGTCGGTTCCGGTTCTACAGTATCGGCTTTTTTCCTAGTAACTATAATTCGATAAACGCGAACTTGACCTATTTCACTTTTTACTTTAAGATATACATCGTTTTCTCCTTCGTTTAAATGAACATTTCTAGGACCATAACCACTTACAAAACTTGCTTTACTATCAGTTAAAGTTGCCCCAATAGTTAATACATCAACATCATTTGCAACCTCAACATTGTAAATATTTGTATTACTATTAAACTTTGGTGATAAACTACCACTTGATAATGTAATATTACTCAAAGTATTAATATTACTTTTATTGGAAGAAGTACCAGTACTAGATGGTTTATTTCGAGTAATCTTTACTGTGTATGTAGAAATTTTTTCTTCCTTCAACACAAAACCCTTAACTTTTATTTGAATTTCATTTTCACCATAATTAAGATTAACAGTTCTTGGTTCATAACCATCAACAAATGAAGCATCCTTATCAAGCAAAGCGGCATAAATAGTTATTACGGAAGTACTACTTGGCACAGTAGCTGTATAAGAAAAATTATTTTGACTAAATGCTGGTGATATACTACCTCTTGATAAACTCAAATTGCTTAAAAAACTAGAAGCATTTAAAACAGTATCGCCAGTATTTTTTACACAACGATAATTATATGTATTTTTACATAATCTTTTTTGCAAACCATAAGGAGTAAAATCGAGTGAACTTAATCGACAAGTCGTAGTTATTGGTTCAGTTTGAATCGTATGCAAATAATAACCATCAGCACAGGTAATTAAATTTTTACCTTCAGTCAAATTACTATACAAACCGTTGGAAGACATTATTCCACACATATCAATAGTACCACTATCCGTTACATTAGATAAACCATCCATATTGCAACTGCCACCATCTTTAGTAATAGAATATCCAGCAGAAGTATTGCCATTTGTATCAACTGCCCAAACTGTATAAGTACCATTTGGCATACTTAAATAAGCATTAGTATTACTAGAAACATATTTAATTGCATTACTTATAGAAGTCCCCATCAAATAGTAAGAAATATCAAAATCCCCTTTTGTTGTTTGAACATAAATAAGATCATCATCACGATTTTCAATTGAATTAATAGTTGGTCCTTTAGCAGCTTGTACCTGAATACAAGTAAAAAGTAATACCAAACCCCACAACATTTTTAACGTTTTTTTCATTTTACAATTACTCCCTTGTTCATAATTTAATGATACCATTTTCTCTATATCTATTCAAGAAAAAAAGACATCTTTTGACATCTTAATTTTCTAATCTTTCTACGGTTTTCTTTAAGAGAACAACAGTATTATTTTTTAAATCTTCTAATGCTTTGTTAACAACTGGAGTAGCAACACCTTGAACTTTATTAGCTAATTTATTAACTTCTTTTTTTATTTTATTACCAAGAATCATACAATCGCTTTTCAATTTAGCCCTATCTAATTCTTCTAAATAGCTATTTATATTTTTTAAAATACCAAGACAATCACTTCTTAAAGTATCACTATCCAAATTCTTAATATAATTAGAAAGTTCATTAATTTTAGCTGAAACCTTTTTACGCATCGTAACACCACGATAAGGAGCTAAAAGCATTCCGGCACCAATCCCTATAGCAGCTCCCAAAATAAAACCCTTTGTTTGCTTTTTCATTTATACTTCCTTTTCTTCTATTCTCTTTTTATCTTTTTTCTTAAAAATTTTACCAATAATACCACTAGCAGTTTCTACTACTCTATCAGTAATTGAAACAATCTTATCAGTGGTAATATCAATTATCGAAAATATACTATTTAAGCTACTAACCTTCTTTGATACATCTTCGACAACTCTATCAACTTTATCTAAAGTCTTAATTGCTTTAACCCCAATAATAATTCCTATTATTAAAATTACTATTAACAATACATACACTACAAGTGGTAAAAATACTTGTAAAAACTCTAAAAACATAATTACTTATCCTCTCTACTCTCATACATTGAATCTATTAAATTAAATAAATCTTTTTCCAAGGAATCCTCTTCGTCATTCTTATTGGACTTATTAGTTAACTCTACTGTTTCTTCCTTTTTATTTTTAATATCATCTTCTATTTCTCTTACATCACTTATGTCGATTCTAGTAGTTTTTCCAATTTCTTCATCAGCATCTAACTCTTTTGATATATCCATCATTTGCATTTCATTTTCACCGGCAAAATTATCTAATTGTGCATTATCTTCACTATCAATATTTTTTTCTAAAATGCCAAATGCTTTTTTACGCACATTATCGACATCCATTATCTTAGGTAAAGTTCCTTCACTAGATGCTCGAGGTAAAATATCTTCTTTACGATAATTTTTATCTAACACCCCATAAACTGGTGAAATAACTGGCGATGGTGTAAATTTTTTAACAGGTTCTTTACTAGCCAACGGTTTATTATAAATATTTTGACGATAGTCACCAGTTTGATTTCCAGTATCATTAACTCTTGAATCTCTTGTTTTTACTTCTTCTTTAATTTCCTTATTATTTGAAGTAGTACTCATTCCATATCTTAATTCTTCATATCTACGATATCCGGCATCTATTTTTTCGCGTTCTTTCTTAGCTTCTAATCTTCTTTTCTCTTCTTCTTTTTCTTCACGAGCTTTACGATCACGTTCCAACAAGCGATTTTTATTAATAGCTGCTATTCTATCAAACTCTTCTTCATCAAAACTTTGAAAAACACTAGGCTCTTTTTTGGGCTCTATTTCTTCTTTAGTTGGAGTACTACTTTGTGAACTAAATCTTACTTCTTCTTTCTTAGGATCTACTTTTTCTTTTTTCTCTTCTTCAACCACCGTTTCTTCATCATCTTCAAACAAAACATTTTTTAACTTATCAAAAAAACTCATAAATGTTGCACTCCTTCTAATTTACTAAGTCTGGGTCATTTGGTACATCTTTATCTTCGTAAACGTCTTCCTCCGAAACTTTTAAGAAGTTTGACTCATTTTTCTTAGTTTCAAAAATATTAAATTCAATTTCTTTTGTTGCCAACACATTTTCACCAACAATACTTTCTAAAATATTATTGTTATATTTTACACTACTTAAAACAACCATAGCATTGGTAATCGCATTCTTAATATTTTCTTCATCTACTATCACTTCTATTTTAGCATAATTATACATAATTTCAAGTAAATACTTACCATTCTTCCACTTATTTATTTCAATATAACCATACTTATCTTCATAATTTATACTTTTTGAATAAACTGCTTTACTATCTTCATTATAAGTTTCAATAACCCGATTATAATAACTAACAACATCAACATAAAAATAATATTTATAATTATCATCAGCCAACGTTTCATTATAATCAAGAGTACTTAAAATATCCATATTAGTTGGAGTATAATACTTATAACCAGTTCGATAAGTATTTTCCATTTTATAATTACTAGCAACTACACTATTTATTAACTCATCATAATTTTTATCATTAATTTTACTACACCCACATAAAAGAAGAATTGCAGCAAATAAACATAAAATCTTTTTCATAACGTCTCCATAGTCCCATTATATCAAATAATATTTAATTTTAAAAGTTTACTTCGTTGCTTTTAAGTAATTAATCTTTACCCCATTATTTTTAAACTTTCTTTCATACTCAGTTTCTTCATAAAATTTGTCCGTACTCCATAAGTCTAAGGAGATATCCTCTATTTTATAACTATAACTAGTTAAAGATACGATACTACTTTCAAAAAGACCTGTATTATCCGTTTTTTGAAATATCACACATTTATCTTTAAAAATATCATCATATATCTTCAAGAAAATATCACTCGTCAAACGTCTTTTACTATGACGAGCCTTTGGCCATGGATCCGAAAAATTTAAATAAATAGTACTGATTTCTTTAGAAAAAATATTATTTAAATTTAAAGCATCGCCATTTATGATTTTTAAATTAGGCAAATCTTCATGTTCTAATTTTTTAACCGCTCTAGCTACAATTGACGTATACTTTTCCAAGCCAATAAAATTGATATCAGGATTATTACGGGCTTTACTTATTATAAAGTCGCCTTTACCCATCCCAATTTCTAAATGAATTTCCTTGTCATTACCAAAAACATCGTTATAATGTCCTTTATATCCTTCCGGTTTCTCAATTATATATTTATTATCTTTTATTATTTCATTTGCATTTTTTATATTTCTAATACGCATATTATCACTACTTTCTTCACCTTACATAAAATGTATTAGGAGGTTTTTATATGTTAAAATCACGAAATTCTTTCTTTTCAGAATCCAATATGAATTCAATAAATTATGTTAATCCTAATCCTGGTAATATGAATTACATGATGCCTAATGTTCAAACTCAAAGTGCATCTAATTCTTTTTATCAGGGACCCGCTATGATGCCAGAATACACTACTTATCCTGCTTACCAAAATTATCCAGTACAAACTAATACTACTACTCAAGTTAATGACTATGACAATCGTCTAGCTAAATTAGAACGCAGTATCAATCGTTTAGATGCCAGAATTACTAAATTAGAAAACAAAGCCCAAATAACTACCGATGAAATCGCCAACAATCTTTATATGGTCTAATTGACTAATTTATTTATTATATTTTTAAACTTAAGCCTGTCGTTTAAGTTTTTTTGTTATTTTATTTAAGAGATTTTTTCCTAGCACTTCATCTAGTAATCCCATTTTATAAGAGATACCTCCATAGATTAAAACTCCAATTATGGCATAAAAAATAATAATTAAAATAGCGCTTAATCTATTTGCAGCAGTAAATGATATAACCATCTTTAATCCCCAAATAACTAAAAGCATAACTAAAGAAGGTACTAAAATTTTTCCTATCGTCTTTAAAGAATCTTTATAATTAATTTGTTTTTCTTCCTTTTTAATCGTTTTTAAATTAATAAATACTGACAATAAATAACCAATAATGCTTGATACTAAAGGTCCTAAATAAGCCTTTATTCCTAAAAATCTAAGTAAGTACATCAAAGGAATATCTAAAATAGCATTACTTAAAAGGCCACAAATAGTAGCTATATAAACAGTTTTATATTTATTTAAGGATTGCATAATACTAGAAGTAATCATATAAAAATTTAAAGATACAGCTACAAATACAGAAACACTTAAAATAGCAGCTCCAATCTCATTGGCCCCATAAAATACTTGCCATACTTCACTAGAAAGAACTGATAAGCCAATTGCCATTGGTAATGAAACAAAAGCAATTATTTTAAAGGAAGCATTAATTTTATTATTAACATCATCCCATTTTTTTAAAGTATAGGCATGAACTATTGAAGGAATAAGACTTATTGTCATTCCCATCGCAATACTAATAACAATCATATTAATCTTGCCAGCCCAAGTAGAAATTGATGAGGAGATAAATTCAATATCACTAGTAGCATACCCCATTAATTCAAGACCTCTTAGAACTAAAATCATATCAACAAAACTATATAGAGATGACACCGAATTAATTATAACATAAGGAATAGCATAACTTGCTAACTTCTTCGTAATTTCCTTATTAGTAATTTTATCTTTTTTCTTTTGTTCAACTAGTCCCAGCTCTTTTTTGTTTTTATTCATCTTATGCTTAACATAAAAATAACTCACAAGTCCGCCAAAGAAAGCACCACTTAAAGCAATCATAACACCAACAACATAACTTAAATGAAATACTTTAATAGCCAAGAAACTCCCAACGATAATAATTAAAATACGCACTACTTGCTCTAAAACGTTGCTAATACTCGAAATATTAATAACATTATGTCCTTGTAAATAACCTTTAGCAACACTTAAATAAGGAATAACTAAGATAGCTAAGGAAACTGTTCTAATAACTGCTGTTATCGCTTCTTTGGTATTACCACCTGTTAAATCGCCAATAATAAATGATGCAATTGGATAAGCAAAGAAAAATAAAATAATAAAGATAGCAATCGATATAAAGCGCATAATTTTAATCGCTATCTCATAAGCTCTTTTTTTCGCATCATACATTTTTAAAGTATGAAATTCATTGGTAATTTTAGAAATAGCAATTGGTAATCCTACTGTTGAAATATCTAAAAAGATATTATAAATATTATAAGCATAACTATATAAAGCTGCTCCTGTTGTTCCAACAATCGCATAAAAAGGAATTACATAAAGCATTCCCATTATTTTTACCAATACTATGGCTAACGTTGCAATAAACGTTCCTTCGATAAATGAACTTTTTTTCAAAGCCGACCACTTCCTTAACATGTATAAACCACCATCGCTGAGTAACAATAAATTTGTTCTTCCCCAAACATAGCAGTTGCAACTGAATACTTGATATCAATTATATCATAAGTCCCAGAATCAAGAAACATATTAATTTCACTTTCTAAATCTTTTTCATGTTCACAATCAAATACTTTTACTTTCATAAAGTATCACCTAAACTCATGATACTTCTTTTCCTCTAAACATTTTGTCACATTATGTTATTTTTTAAAAATAATGTTGTTTTATAGAATTTACTTTAATAATTTTATCCTTATTCCTAAAACCCCATACTCTTTTTGCTTATCTTTACTGTAATATTTTTCTAAAGTATTTATTAATTCTTCTTTGGTAAATTTCTTATCCGCTAATTCTTCTATTTTTAAATTATCTACCATCTCTCGAAAAGAATGAAATCTCAAAACTTCTACTACTTCCATTAAAAAGCTTTCTTCTAAATTAGGTTCTTTATAAAATTTAATTTTATCTCCCCTTTTTATATTTTTTCTTTTTTCGTCATTTAATCTTATTTCGATTCTTTTCGTCCCATTTAACATAAAGTTATAATATTTTGGTTGTAATTTCATTTCATATATCATTTTTAGCACTTCCTTAATTAAATTAAGTATATCATAGCACTTAAAACACTTTCGAAAAATTATTATCTTCTTTATAAAAAAGTTTGCTTATCTAATAAATCTAATGTATTATATCCTATATTTTATAAACATAATAAGTTTATAAAACTTTTTTCCTTATTTATATATAGAAAAAGAACTACTCCTCTAGTTTATTCAAACTAAAAAGTAGCCCTATAAAAATGCTAACATTAGGTGTATTTAACACATGACCAGTAATAAGAGAAATTACCATACTCAAAATAAAAGTAAATAAATAAACACCTTTCAATTTTTCGCTTTTAATATTTTTTAACATGACATATCCATATACTAAGATACCACTGATACCTATTGTAAAAAATATATCATATATATCTATTTCAATTCCTTTAAAAAGAATAATATAGCTTTTCCCTAGTCCCAGCAAAATACTAAAAAGCGAACTATTTCGATATAAATTGCCAACACTCTTTAATACTTCTAATCTTCCACTAAAGATCAACTTGTCTAATCCATTTAAACTAAAAATATTGCTTAAATTAAAGTCATAATATTCTATAGCGCGTATTATATTTTTAGTAACAGCCATCCGAGGTAAAACTACTAAAATACCTAAAAATATCAAAAAAGCTAAACCCCATAAAATACCCTTTTTCTTTTTAGAAAACTTTTTATAAACCGGACGTAGATATTTAAATAGGAAATAAATACTAACAATTATACTTCCCAACATTAAAGTCTTAGTGCCTACTAAATAAATACATAAAAGTAATTCTACAAAAGTTAAGATTATCAAAAAATAGCTTTTTTTTCTAACTAAATACTCTATTACTAAGGGTAATAAAATAACCAAAATATTACTTATTTCATTGCCACCATAAAATAATCCATAAAAACCATTCTTACCTTCATAAAAATTATCTGCATAATTGCCATATTTAAAAAGATAAGGAATAACGATAAGATTTAAATATATTAAATAAGTAACCATAATTATCTTTAAATTAAAATAGCTCTCATTAGTATCTACTTCGTGCATGAATATGATAACTATTGGTAAGTAAAATATTGTTAAAATAGTATTCAAACTACTACTAAACCCATTATGTAATAGAAAAATTTGACTCGTCAAATAGATAATAAAATAGCCAATTAAGAATAGAATTTCTTTTCTTCTCCTCTTTATAACTAAAAGATATAAAAGCATTAACCCCAGCGTAACTGTTCTTATAATACTTGATAAACTAATAAAATTAAAACTATATCTAATTTGCAAATACGTTACCGCATCCATAATTGGTTGTAAGATTATTAAAATCATTAAGACTATCGATACTAATTTTGTTAACTTCCCTTTTTCTTCCTTTTTTTTAGAAAGGACTTCTAAATTTAGGCTAACCTTTTCTTTTCTTTCTACTTTAGATTTACTTACGTGGTTCTTCATCTAACAACTGCTCCCAAGTTTTAATAACTTCCTCTTTAGTATATTTTTGAGCTACTTTATAGGCATTTTGTCCCATTTTTTGTAACTTTTCTTTATCATTTAAAAGCTCAACTATCTTATCTGCCATTTCAAATTCATTACGATTATTAATCAAATACCCATTATAACCGTTTTTAATTAACTCTCTGGCTCCTTCGGCTGAAGAAAACGCTACCACTGGTACACCATGAGCCATCGCCTCTAGCATAACAAGACCAAACGATTCCGAATGACTAGTCATAATATAAAGAGCTGAGTTATCATACAGCTTATCAATTTCTTCTTGAAATAAATAACCAGGCATTTTAACTTTACTAACTAAATCATTTTTAACAACCGTTTCAAAAAGATTATTTTTTTCTTTACCATCACCAACTAGCGTAAGATAAGTATCTTGAATTTGTAAATTTACTAACTTATAAACCTTTATCAAATCATCAAAGCCTTTAACCGCTTCCAATCTTCCCACGGCAATTAAATTACGGTTATTATATTTAGTAGTCGTCTTGCTTACCTTATCAATGTAATTAGGAACGTATCGTACTTGACACTTCAAATCATACTTTAAAAATTCATCTTTATAAAATTCTTGTAGTTCTTTATTAACCATTACCACATCATCTAAATACTTACAAGATTTAATAAATTCTTTTATTTCTTTTTTAGTATGATTGTTATAGTTATGTTCCCAGCCAATAGCACGCACACCAGTATTTTTATATTCACCTAACAAACGATTAAAATAGACCTTACTACTTATTATAATATCACTATCACACGCATCAATCGCATCGATAGTTTTTTTTCTTTTAAGTCTTAAAACTTTTAAAGCATAAGCTAAGTCCTTAACTAAACTAAACATTTTTAAATGTTTCAAATCATAACGAATATCATTCCTATTGGGTTTAACATCAGTTAGATAACGAACATTTACCCGTTTATCAATATCAAATGCCGGTTTATCATAAAGTTTATAAACTGATAATATTTCAACATGGTACTTGCCAACCAAACTATTAGCTAAATTAGTAATACACCTTTCTGCTCCGCCATATCCCAAATGTAAAGATAAAATAGTTACTTTTTTCATACAATCACATCTAATCAATAATAAGAAATTCTAATAAAATTATTATTGATTAATACCTTTCTCTTTATATTTTTATTATACCTTGTGTATAATCATCTATTTAAAATTATACTGAAAAATAAAGATAAGTAAAGAAAAATAAAATCACCTTACGCAATTCCATTTATTTTATATATAATATTACCTATTTTAAATCTTTTACTTTAAGGAGAAGCATATTTAAACTATTAATTAAAATAAATAATGAACCTAACCCCTTAGTTTTATAATTAACTAACATTTCAAAAAGTGATGGACAAAAAATTAACATAAAGTATTAAAAATACCACCCTATAAATAAGAACTTATAATATTCATGATTTTATCTTTTCCTTCTTTCGTAACTGAAGAAAAATAAATTATATTATCCGTATCTTGAAGCTCAAAAGCACTATTTAAAACTTTTTCAATTTTAGCTCGTTTTGATTGCGAAACTTTATCATACTTAGTTGCCACTATCGTCACTTCTTTATGATAATATTTTAAAAAGTTATACATAAGTAAATCATCTTCCATCGGTTTATTACGATAATCAATAATCAAAAAAACCCTTTTTAAAGCATCCCTATTCATCAAATATTCTTCAATCATTAAACCAAACTTAGCTTGAGTTTGCTTGTCTACCGAAGCATAACCATATCCCGGCACATCTACTAAATAAAACGCTTCATTAACATTATAGAAATTTAAAGTTTGTGTCTTTCCCGGTTTACTCGAAGTATGAGCAAAGTTTTTGCGATTAATTAAAGTATTAATAAAGCTACTCTTGCCAACATTACTACGTCCTACCAATAAAAACTCTGGTAAATTTTCCGTTGGATACTGTGACTCCCTAACCGCTAAACTACTTAAAGATACGGAATTAATTTTCATAAATAAACACCTCGTAGTTGTAATTATAATATATTTAATTAATTTTTGCAAATTTCCTTCAAGACAATATGAATTAAAAAGTTCATTAATAGAAAAACAACTAAAAAAGAAGGATACCCTTCTTACATCATTCCACACTTATTATCATAAACATTGCAACAAGTATCTTCTTCACAGCAAGTATACATTGGTACATAAGTATGATGAATAATATGATGGTTCATAATTCTTGTATTTACAGGAACAATATGTTTTACTTCGTGATGAATTTCACGATGGCAACATCTTTCTTGTGGACATTCATAC
>CAKOKF010000007.1 GCA_934090775.1 uncultured Bacilli bacterium | reverse complement strand
CTCTAATATTTAATTTCATAAATATCTAACCTCCATAATTAAATTTTACCATAAAAGATTTATTTTTACTATGAATTTTATGTGAAATAGTAGTTAAAATTTTTTTTAACAAGTAATAGTATATGTATCTATATAATTTACTTAATTTTAATTTTAAATATTTTTTGTAAAAAAAGTTGACAATAAGGAAATTATGCGGTAATATACGTTGCAAGAAATGCGAATATAGCATTTAAGGGGGATTTGAAAAATGAAAAAAGTTAGTGAAATACTAGATAAAATTAAACAAGATGCAAAATATTATCGTTATGTTAGAAAACAATTAAAATCTGATCCAAATTTTAATTTATTAGCAGTAATGGCTAATGATTTGGTTTATAAAGAATTAAGTGAAGATATGGAAATGGATAAAAGTATTTTGAAATTTATGCTTAATAGACCAGTTTTCTATTTAAATGATACTTTAGTATTTGATGATGAATTAATAGCATCTGATCCAGAATATAGTAAATTATATGCTGCATATTTAAATATGAAAAGAAATAAAACTGCTTATATGTTAGTAGCGGGACTTACTAAAAAATTAGGTACAGATATGCGTATTGATATTAAAAAATTTTATGTTAATGAAGATTCTAAATTAAATCAAGAAGAATCTCAACAGAAAGTCTTATAAATTAACTAAAAAACCATAGTAATATTTAAATTTATTCTATGGCTTTTTTAAATCAAAGTTTTAGTAAAAAAATGTTAAAAAACCTTGTAAAACCACTTTTAAATTGGTACTATAGAGTTTAGTTATAAATGGATGTGGTTATATGAATAATTATCTACCTGTGATGATTCTAAAAGATTTAATCATTCTTCCTAATCAAGAGATTAAAGTAGAAACCAAAAAAGACGACCTTTTAGTGGCAATATCTAATAAACATCATAATGGTAATTTACTTTTAGTTTGTCCTCGAGATACTTTAGAAGAGGAACCTAGTATTAATGATTTGCCAGCCATCGGCGTAGTAGGGACAATAAAAAATATTATTGACCTTCCAAACGGTAATATTCGTTTAACCGTTATTGGTATGACTCGAGTTAAAATCGATAAATATCGTAATTTTGAAGATAATAAAAATATTGTAATGGGGATAACATCAAATATTACAGATATAAAAAATGATATAGTTTCCGAAACTGCCCTAAGAAGAAAATTAATTAAAACTTTAACCACTTACATCAATATATCTCATACTATATCTAACAGTGTTTTATCCCAAATTGCTCAAATTAATGATTTAAATAAATTAACTGATATTGTAACCACTTTCATTCCTTTAAGCTTTGAAAAAAAAGTTAATTATATGAATGAATTTGACCCTATAAAACGTGCTACTAACTTGATTTATGATATTTCTGTAGAAATTGAAGTTTGTGAACTTGACTATAAAATTGAAGATACTTTAAGAGAAGAAATGGAGTCTAATCAAAGAGAGTATATTTTAAAAGAAAAATTGAAATATATCAAAAAAGAATTAGGCGAAGATAAAGATGATAAAAAAATTCAAGAGGATTATTTTAATCTTTTAGATGATTTAGTAATGCCTAGTTCAACTAAAAATAAAATCGCTCTAGAAATTAAGAAATTAGATTATTTACCGGAAGGGCATCCCGAAAGAGCAATTGTTCAAAATTATTTAGATACTATTTTAAATTTACCTTGGAATAAAACGCAAATTGAAGAATTAGATTTAGATAAAGTTAAAAAAGCTCTTACAAAAAGTCATTATGGCTTAGAAAAAGTCAAAAATCGCATTTTAGAGTATGTTGCTTTAAAACGTCGTAATCCTAATATTAAAAGTCCTATCCTTTGTTTAGTAGGGGCTCCTGGTGTTGGTAAGACTTCTATTTCTATTGCTATCGCCAAAGCTTTAAATCGTGAATTCTATAAATTAAGCGTTGGTGGTTTAAATGATGTCACCGAACTTATGGGCAGTAGAAGAACTTATCTTGGCAGTAATATGGGCAAAATTATGCAAGCTATTAAGAAGTGTCAAGTTAAAAATCCTGTTATCTTAATTGATGAAATAGATAAGATGGTTAAAAATTATAATGGTGATCCTGCCAGTGCACTTCTAGAAATCATTGATCCGGAACAAAACTACTTATTTACCGATAATTATTTAGAAGAACCATTTGATATTTCGGAAGTAATGTTTATCGCGTCCGCTAATGATATTGAAAGCATTCCACCAGCCTTATATGATCGCTTAGAGATAATTGAATTATCAAGCTATACCTTAGAAGAAAAAATTGATATCGCTAAAAAATACTTATTACCATCCATTTTAAAAAATTATTTAATAAGTGCTCGTGATGTTAAAATTAGTGATGATATTATTAAAGAAATAATTATCTCCTATACTTGTGAAGCTGGTTTACGTAACCTTAAAAGATGCTTAGAGCAATTAATGCGCAAACTTATTTTTCATTATGATGATAAAGCATTAAAGTTAAGTATTACTATGGATATGGTTACCAAATATCTTGGACCTAAAAAATTTATCGATTCTAAACCTTTAGATATTAAAGGACCAGGTATTATCAATGCTCTTGCTTATACTCCTCTAGGCGGTATTGTCATGGAGATTGAATCTTGTTTATTTGACGGTAAGGGGGAGATTATTACTACTGGTTCCTTAGGCAATGTTATAACGGAATCTATTGAAGTTGCCATTAGTTACATCAGAAGTAATAAAGATTATTTTAAGGTTAATGATTATTATTTTGATAATCGTAATATTCATATTCATTTTTTAGAAGGAGCAACTCCTAAAGATGGACCTTCGGCTGGAGTAAGCATTACCAGTAGCATTTTAAGTCTTTTATTAAATAAACCAGTTTCAAAAGAAATTGCTATGACTGGTGAAATTGGTTTAAATGGTGAAGTTTTAGAAGTCGGGGGAATAAAAGAGAAGATTATTGGGGCTTATAACAAAGGAATTAAAACGATTTTTATACCAACTAACAATATGAAAAATTTAGAAGAAATACCTAAAGATATTTTAAATAAATTAACTATTTATGGTGTTTCTAACTACAAGGAAATATTTGCAAAAATATTTTTAGAAAATTAAAACTGTTTTTTGTGCTCTTGAAACTCTTTCATATCTTTTTCAATTTGTAAAACAAATAAAATCTTACCAAATAACTTAAAACCTAAGTTAAAATAACATCTTAATTTTTCTATTTTCGAAGCAAAATAATAAAATTTTTGATAATATTTATAAGAAAGTATTTTTATTTACTATCGTAATTAACAAATTTTTGTTAAAATACTATTTGGATGTGAATTTTATGAAACAACAAAATATTAGAAACTTTTCAATTATAGCCCATATTGATCACGGTAAATCCACTTTAGCTGATCGTATCTTAGAAATGACGGGAGCAGTTGATAAAAGACAAATGAAAGATCAACTTTTAGATAGCATGGATTTAGAACGTGAACGTGGTATTACTATTAAACTTAATGCTGTTCAATTAAATTATAAATATCATAATGAAAACTACACTTTTCATTTAATTGATACCCCAGGACATGTTGATTTTTCCTATGAGGTATCAAGAAGCTTAGCAGCTTGTGAAGGAGCCATCTTGGTAGTTGATGCCGCTCAAGGAATAGAAGCTCAAACATTGGCTAACCTTTACTTAGCCATGGAATGTGACCTAAAAATTATTCCTGTTATTAATAAAATAGATTTACCTAATGCTGATATTCCTAAAGTTACAAAAGAACTATGTGATATCTTAGGCTTTAAAAAAGAAGAAATTATTCTTTGCTCGGGTAAGACTGGTCTTGGCGTTGACAAACTATTAGATGCCATCGTCGAAAGAATTCCTGCTCCTCTAATAGATAATACTAAGAAGACAAGAGCATTAATATTTGATAGTGCATTCGATGCTTATCGTGGCGTTGTCGTTCATGTAAGAGTAGTAGATGGAACTTTAAAAGTTAAAGATAAAATTAAAATGATGGCTTCTAGTCATACGTATGAAATAGTAGAACTAGGAATTAATAATCCTAAAGAAGTAAAAAAAGACATGTTAGTATCCGGAGAAGTAGGATGGGTAGTGGCTGCTATTAAAGATATTTCTACAGTTGAAGTGGGTGATACTATTACGTTAGAAGATAACCCTGCTGATATGCCATTACCAGGTTATAAACCAATGAAACCTATGGTGTACTCAGGTCTTTTCCCCATCGATTCTAGTAAGTTTCCAGCTTTACGTGAAGCTCTAGAAAAATTAAAATTGTCCGATGCTTCCTTAATTTTCGAACCAGAAACATCTGATGCTTTAGGTTTTGGTTTCCGTTGTGGCTTTTTAGGCCTTTTACATATGGACATCATTATTGAACGTATTACAAGAGAATTTAATATCGATTGTATTGCTACTTCACCATCTGTTATTTACGAAGTAACTCTTACTAATAATGAAATTATTATGGTTGATTCTCCTAATAAAATGCCGGATCGCCAAGTAATAAAAGAAATAAAAGAACCCTATATAAAAACTAATATTTTTGTACCTAGTGAGTATATAGGGGCTATCATGGAACTATGTCAAGATAAGAGAGGCAATTATTTAAGTATGGATTATATCGATCCAACAAGAGTAAATATTCATTATGAAATACCTCTTGCCGAGATAGTTTACGATTTCTTTGATAAATTAAAAAGTGCTACTTCTGGTTATGCTTCTTTTGATTATGAATTAATTGGCTATAAAGCTAGTGATTTAGTTAAAATGGATATCATGCTAAATAAAGAAGTAGTGGATGCTTTATCCGTTATTGTCCATAAAGACTTTGCTTATAACCGTGGTAAACAAATCGTATCTAAATTAAAAGAAGTTATTCCAAAACAATTATTTCAAGTACCTATTCAAGCTAGTATAGGTTCCAAAGTTATTGCTCGTGAAAATATTTCGGCCATGCGTAAAGATGTTTTAGCTAAATGTTATGGTGGTGATATTTCCCGTAAACGAAAACTTTTAGAAAAACAAAAAGAAGGTAAAAAAAGAATGAAAATGGTTGGTTCCGTTGAAATACCCCAAGAAGCATTTTTAAGTATACTTTCTCAAGATAAATAAAAAGAAGCTAATGATAAAAATCAAAATTAACTTCTTTTTTCTTTTGGTAAATTAAAAATGACAAACTATTGTCAAATTGCTTTTTTTAGTATCTTTATAATTTTTTTCGTGATATGATTAATTTGGATTAGAGGTTATTAATTATGCGAATAATAAAAAAGAAAAGAAAATTATCTAGTATTACTAAAATCTTTATTAGTTTTAATATTTTAACTTTGGCTCTCATAGTAATATGTTTACTTAGTTATCCCAAATTAGAATTACATGATAATAAAATAGTAATGGATATCAATGACGATTTTTTTTATGATAATTATAAAGCCTCTATTTGGAATCGAGATATAACTGAAGAAGTAAAAGTAGAAAGTAATATCAAAAAAGAATTTGGCACTTATCAAGTTAAATATACAGTCTTTAATGGTCCTTTTAAAACTACTAAAAATTTAACCGTCGAAGTAATCGATAAGGTAAGCCCCGTAATAACTTTAACAGGGGATAGTGAAGTACATGTATGTAAAATTGATGATTATCAAGAATTAGGATATACTGCAAGTGATAATTTAGATGGTGATATAACTGATAAAGTTACCGTAACCAAAACAAATGATTATATTTATTATAGTGTTAAAGATTCATATGGTAATGAAACTTCAATTGGAAGAAAAGTAATCATTGAAGATGATGATGCTCCTACTATTAACTTAAAAGGTAATAAAGAAGTATATTTACTTTTAAATGCTACTTATGAAGAACCAGGGTATACTGCTACGGATAATTGTTTGGGTGATATAACTAATAATGTGCAAGTTACAAATAATATTGATAATACGAAAACTGGCACCTATACTGTTACTTACAAAGTTAGTGATAATAAAAATGAAACGATAGTAAAAAGAACAGTTTATGTTGTGGAAGAATCAACTACTAAAGGCGTAATTTATCTTACCTTTGATGATGGTCCTGGTGCTTATACTAATCAAATTTTAGATATATTAAAAAAATATGACATCAAAGCTACTTTCTTTGTTACTAATGGTGGCGCTGATGAAGATATATTAAGAGAATATAATGAAGGTCATACCGTTGGTTTACATACAGCTTCTCACAATTATGATATTTATAAATCAGTTGATGCTTATTTTGCAGATCTAAATAAAGTTCAGGAGCGTGTTACAAGAATTACGGGTGTAAGGGCTAAATATATCCGTTTCCCAGGAGGCAGTTCTAACACTATTTCTCGCAGTCGCTCCAAAGGTATCATGACTACATTATCCGAAAAAGTTACTGAAGAAGGATACCGTTATTTTGATTGGAATAGCCTAGTAGAAGATGCTGGCGCCTGCGCTAGCAAAAAAGTAAGCGATAAAAATGCTTGTGTTTTAAAATATTTTAAAAACACTATTTCTCCAAATAAAATAAATGTTGTTTTATTACACGATATCAAATCTTATACAGCCAATAGCCTAGAAAATATGATACTATATGCCAAAAATCAAGGCTATACTTTTAGAGCTATTGACGATAACACCCCACAAATTCATCAACATATTAATAATTAAAAAGAAAAGTAGGTAAGTTATGCATTCAGTTTATATTCATATTCCTTTTTGTAAAACTATTTGCACATATTGTGATTTTTGTAAAGTTTATTATAATGAAAAATTTGTAAATGATTATTTAACATCTTTAGAAAAAGAAATAAATAGTCAATATAATAATGAAATTTTAGACACTATTTATGTTGGGGGTGGAACTCCTTCTTCCTTAAATATTTCTCAATTAAGAAAACTTTTTCAAATTATTGCACTTTTTAAGAAAAGTAGAAAATGTGAATTTACGTTTGAATGTAATATTGAAGATATATCTTTAGAACTTTTAACTATCTTAAAAGAAAATGGTGTTAATCGTCTTAGCATAGGTATCCAATCATTCAATAAAAAAATATTAAAATTAATGAATAGAAAAGCTGACTTTAAAGATTGTCAAAAAAAGATAGCTTTGGCTAGAACTTTAGGATTTCAAAATATTAATCTTGATCTAATGTATGCTATGCCCAAGGAAACAATGTTTACTTTAAAAAGAGATCTTAAAAAATTTTTGAAATTAGCACCTGAACATATAAGTACGTATTCTCTTATTTTAGAAAAAAATACTATTTTATCCAATCAAGGAATAAAAAATATCAAAGAAGAAAAAGATGCCAAAATGTATAATTATATCATTAAAACTTTAACTGCTCATGGCTATCTTCATTATGAAGTTTCTAATTTTTCTAAACCTGGTTGTATTTCAATTCATAATACAACCTATTGGCTTAATAATGGGTATTATGGGTTTGGCTGTGGAGCTCATGGCTATCTTGGCAATATCCGTTATGAAAATACAAGAAGTATTACTAAATATATTGCAAATCATTATTGCATTTCCCAAAATCTTTTGAGCAAACAAGAAGAAATGGATAATGAAATTATGTTAGGTCTTCGTCTTTTAAAAGGAATAGATACTAAGAGATTTGAAAATAAATATCATATATCTTTAATAAAAGCTTATCCTAATATTTCTAATCTTATTAAAGAGGGATTATTAATATATGAAGATAACTTTTTAAAGATACCGGAAAAATACATTTATATAATGGACAGTATTGTAATTAAGATCATTTAAATGATGATCTTTTAAAATTATAGAATATTTCATCCTTATTTTACGTACTATTTTCTAGGTGATAAAAATGTTTATAGCCCATCGTGGTAAAGTAACTAGTAATGCTTTAGAAAATACAATCTTTTCTTTTCAAAATGCTATTCTTGATCCTAAATATCAAGGTTTTGAATTAGATGTGAGAACAACTAAAGATGGTAAGTTTGTAGTAGTTCATGATTTTTTTGACAATGGTAACTTAATAAATAAAACTCTTTATCACAATTTAGATCCTAAAATTCCTCTTTTAGAAGATGTTTTAAAGCTAGTTACTACTAAAATCATCCTCTTAGAAATAAAAGAAAAAAATATTGATGTTTTCAAACTTGATGCTATGCTGACTAAATATGCAAAGCAGAATATTTATGTTATGAGTTTTTATCAAGAACCCATAAGAAAACTTTTACAGCTCAAGCCAACTTATAAATGTGGAATTCTAAACTATTTATTTAACTCCGAGACCTCTTATCAAGAATATGATTTTATTGTCTTATTAGATAATACTATAACCTCAAATCTTCTTCTTTACTTTGAACGAAATAAAATAGAAGTTTTTAGTTACGGTATAGTTAAACCAAACTTTTTATTTCCAAAAGAAGTATATTATATAGTGGACGATAACATGCTCATTAATAGTTCTTTCAAAGTTGCCAATTAGCTAATTCCAAATATTTTCTTAATTTACCAAAATAGATTTTAAAATATAAGTTGCTAAGCAAAGCTAAAGATGCTAAAATTAAAATGTAAAATAAGAGGTGTAATTTATGAATGAAGATAAAAATAATGTTAATACGCGCAGTCTTGATGATTTAAGTAACTTAGATTTTAACGCGGATAATGTAGATGATAATAAGTTTAGTTCTTTCTTTAATGATGAAGAGGCTGAATTTACTAGTGATGATTTCTTTAAAGAAGCTACTAATTTTGAAACTAATTCTTTTGATGAAGAAAAGAAAACTACTCCTGAATCAAACGAGGCTGTAAATGAAGATCCTTTTGCTACTTTAAATTTTGATAATCAAAATAATCTTCCTTCGTTGGATGATTTAGATAAAGAACTATTGACAAGTGCTGCTGATACCCAAGTTTCATCTATTAATGAAACGGAAGAAGCTAAAAAAACTTCTAATAAAAAAGCGAAAAAGCCATTAACGAAAAAGCAAAAAATAACTTTAATTATTTTGGCTTGTTTAGTTGCTTTACTAATTATTTGCTTAGTTGTATATCTATTATTACCTAAACACAAAGAAGAACCATCACAAGAGCCAGTAGAAACCATTGTTGTTGATAAAGGAAATTATAAATATCAAGATGGAACTTTAATCTTTTTAAATGAACAAAAGACGGAAATAGGTAGTTATACCTGCGAAGAAAAAAATGAAGATGCTTGTTATATAGCCTATACATCTAACGATCTTGATGATGTAAATGTTACTAAGAATATTTACGAAGATAATGAAATTGTTAAAATAAGAAGTGAAATTTTTCATAATCGTTTTGTCTTTATTAATGATGGCTCTAAAGATACTATGAAACTATATGATATCTTAGAAAATAAAATGATTGGTACTTATAAAAAAGTTAAATATTATGAAAATTTAGGTACTGATTATGTTGTTTTAGAAAATGAAGATGATAAATATGGCTTAGTAAAAATAACTAGTAATGATATTGAAACGGTAATAAATTTTACTTATGATAATTTAACATCCTTAGAAAAGAAAGATAATATCTTAGTAGCTCAAAAAGGCAATAAATACTATTTAATTAATCTTGATAATAAAACTTTAACAAAAGCTGTTACTAAACCTATTTATGATTATAGTGATAAATATCTAGTCCTAAAAAATGGTAACTCTTATGATTTACTTGACTATAATAATAATACTATCTATAGTGACTATAACTATATTAGTATTATTAGTGCTGATTATGTGGCCTTGGTAAATGATGGTTCTCTATATATTCGTGACTATGCTAAAAATAAATATAACGAAGTAGGATATAGTTTAGCTAATGAAAATTATAGTGGTCTTAATACCTATACTAAAGAAGGCGTTTTAAAGAGTAGTAGTTATGCTTATAAAATAAATGTTAATAATAATACCTTAACTGTTTTCTTAAAAAATGATAATGATGTTACTGAAAAGGGACTTAACTTATTAGATGGTAAAGCTTCAATTAATCAAAAATACTATAGTAGTTTTGATGGTATCTTATATATTTATAGTGATTTAGAAAAAACTAATCTTTTAGGTAGTTATGTTTGTACCAATAAAAATGATTTTAGCACTACTGAAAATTTCAATATGTGTGCTTTAGCTCGTAACTATTCTTTTGATGAAAACTTTAAAAATAATAATAGTGGTTTAACCGCTGAGACTTTACCTATTATTAATAATCGTTATGTTTTTATAGCTGATGATATTAATTACTTTGATGGTGAAGTTAAAGTCTATGATTTATATGACAAAAAAACATTAGCAACTTATAAACATGTTTCTAGTAACAATGCTAATACTGAAATAACTTTTGTTAATAATCTTGATAATATTATCGTTAAAAATAAAAGTGATAAATTTGGCGTTATTAGTATAAACAATAACGGGATTACTAAAAATTATGATTTTATTTATGATCGAATGGAAAGAATAGGTAATTATATTGAAGTAGCTAAAAATAATAAATATCAAATTATTTTTAATAATGACTCTTCAAGTATTAGTCTTGACTCTAAAATTTATGATTTTAGTGGTAAATATTTTGTTGTTAAAAACAATGATAAATTTGATATTTATAGTGATGATGGTACTGATAATCCTAAAAAGGTTACTAATAAAACTTATAAAGTTATTAAATTAGTTGGTGAGACTTTATACTTAGCTATTGATGATAATAATAAAGTTTATATAAATACTTATGATAATACTACAATAAATAATGAAGAAATAACTCTAAATGATAGTGATAGTATTTTTAAGTTATACAACATGATAAGTGCTAGTATAAATGGCAATACTGTTATTTTAAATACTTTTAATCCTGATGGAACAAAGTTAAATAGTTATACTTTTAATATTCCTAAAAAAGAGACTGATAGTAAAGAAGATAATAAACTACCATCAGAAGAATCCCCTATAAAGGATGATATTAATGAAACCCAAGAATAATAAAACTACTTTAATAATGGCTATAGTCTTAACGATTATAGCCTTACCATTAGCAGTACTTAGTACTTATGGCCATATATTATATGGAAAAAATACTCCAACAACTTGTGATATAAAATTAATAGGTGGCGTTTGTTATTCTTGTGAAAATAAAACTGGCTATTGTAATTATGCTTATAATTATATTAATGATAATAAGTATGCCTTAAATTATTATCAAGGTTCCAATAACTACCTAACATTTAGTAACAATTATGTATTTTTAATGGATAGTCCTACTACTTTTGATTATCGTAAAACTATTGAATATCCAAAGACAATAATTTATGACAAACAGACGGGTAAAAAGTTAAAAGTAGCCGGTTTAAATAATTATGGTATTGGTTTAAATGGTAATTATTATATTGGCTTAACTGATACTGGTAAATATACTTTATTTATTATTAATCAAACAATTAAACGAGTTTTTGATGAAGAATATGATTTTATAGGGGTTGCTAATCATATAATTGATAATAAACTAGATTCTTCTAAATTAGTTGTTTTAAAGGACAATAAATGGAAAATAATTGATATTAATAATAACGCTTTAACTCCTGAATTTAATAATTCTATTTATGACTATAATAGTAATGTTATTGCTTTTTATAAAGATAATAAGTATTTTCTTTCGGATTATCAAGATAATAATTTATTAGGAATGTATTTTGATAAAGTTTCTTTTTATCAAGATATTATTGTCTTAATATCTAGTAATAACTTATATGTTTATGATAGTGCTACAGCTAAATACTTATTATCTAATATATCACTTAATAGTTTAGATGATGTAAAAATAGAAGAAGAAACTGACTCAATTATTATATCTATCAGCGGTCTAAAAAAAGCTCAAGTCTACTTTGATGGACGCCTTACTAATTTTAATTAATTATAAATATGAGATTTATGACTACGGTTATTTACTATCGTAGTTTTTTGTATAATAAAAATGATATTGATATATGATGCTTTTTACTATTTGTTGGCGATAGATAAATTAAGTAAAAATATGATTACACTTAGCATAAATTTAAGCCTTTTAAGATTATTATCGTAAGAGAAAATTATTTGTAAGCACAATCAAAGTGCAGTATTAGAGCCCAAACATTTTAACATTTACTATGTAAAACCCCTGGTAAGTCTTTATTATTTACTTCTTAAAAACCTTAAAATGTAGTATAATGTACTAAGAGTGGTGATTAAATGAAAATACTAATAAGTGCTGGGGGGACTGGTGGCCATATTTATCCGGCTTTATCAATTATTGAAAGTTTTAAAAAATATGATAAAAATCTTGAAGTTTTATATGTAGGTACTAAAAATCGTATGGAAAAAGACATTATTCCTGCTAATAATATTCCTTATTACGGCATTGAAATATATGGTTTATCTAAAGATATAATTAAAGATATTAAAGATGTTTTTTTAATTATTAAAGCTAAAAAAGAATTAAAAAAGAAAATGCTAGAATTTAAGCCTGATGTCGTCCTAGGCATTGGTGGTTATGTTACTTATCCTGTTTTAAGTGTTGCCCATAAGATGCATATTAAAACATTTATCCATGAGCAAAATGCTATTCCTGGTAAAACAAATAAAATGATCAGTAAATATGCTGATGTAATTGGGGTTTCTTTTTTAGAAACTAAAAAATATTTCCCGGGTAAAAACGTTTTATATACAGGTAATCCAACTGGTATTCGTGCCATTAATACTCCTAAAATTACTAAGAGTAGTTTAGGCTTACAAGAAGATAAACCACTTGTCGTCGTAGTATGCGGTTCTCTTGGTTCCAAAACCGTAAATAATGCTATGCAAGGTTATCTTAAGACTTTAAAAGATAAAAACTATCAAGTAGTCTATATTACAGGGAAAAGCTTATATGAAGAATTTAATAAGACCAAGTATCCAAGTAATGTCAAAGTTTTACCATATTTAGATAATCTATCAGGGCTTTTAAAATCAACTGATGTTTTAGTAGCCCGTGCGGGAGCTTCTACAATCGCTGAAGTAATCAGCCTTAAAGTACCAACTATCTTTATTCCTAGTCCTTATGTTGCTAATAATCATCAATTTTATAATGCTGAGGCGCTAAGAAAAGAAAATCAAGCTTTATTGTTAGAAGAGAAGAACTTAAATCCCCAAAATATTACAAAAAACGTTGAAGAATTACTATATAATAAAGAAAAACAGTTACAAATAAAAAATAATTTAAGTAAAATTGGTACTTTAGATAGTACCAAAATAATTTATGATGCAATTAAGGATTTGATTAAAAAATGAATTTACAATGTGAGATTTTAGAAAATGTTAACTTAAAAGACTATAATACTTATCGAATTGAGGCAACCTGTAAATATATGGCTTTTCCTAAAAGTGTTAAAGAAGTTCAAGATATAATTAATTATTGTCTTCAAAAAAACATTACTTATTTCGTTTTAGGCAATGGTTCTAATATTATTTTAGATGGCCATTTTAATGGAATCGTTATTAATATGAAAAAACTAAATACGATTGAATTAGTAAGTCCTACCGATATCATTGCTTATAGTGGTATTATGATGCCTAAATTAGTAAAATTTGCTATTCAAAATAACTTACAGGGTCTAGAGTGGGCCAGTGGTATTCCTGGCACTTTAGGTGGTGGTATCTATGGCAATTGTGGTGCTTACAATGATGATATTTATCACTACTTAAAAGAAATAATTGTTTTACATAACGGTAAAATTGAACATATTAAAGCTGATAAAGTATTTCATGATTATCGAAAAACTTTCTTTCAAGGTAAACGTCAATACCTTATATTAGCAGCACATTTAAGTCTTTTGCCAGGAGATAGCAAGGTTTCTATGGACTTAATTAACGATCGGTTAAAACGTCGTCTTGCAAGTCAACCATTATCATATCCTTCCGCTGGATCGGTCTTTCGTAATCCTTCTAAAGAAATGCCAGCTGGTAAATTAATCGAAGAAAGTGGTTTAAAAAATAAAAGTATTGGCGGGGCAGTAATATCACCTAAACATGCCAATTTTATAATCAATACCGGTACCGCTACCGCTCAAGATATAATTAAACTAATTAATTTAATAAAAGAAACAATCAAGAAAAATTATCAAATCGACTTAGTAACGGAACAAGAAATAGTAAAGTGGGATTATAATGCAAAGGAAAACTAAAAGAAAATTAAATAAAAAACGAGTTTTAAATCTTCTTATTTTTATCACTATTATTGCATTTTTTATTACATATTTATGGAATCTAAAAGTCAGTAATGTCTTAATTCTTGGTAATAGTGAAATTGCTGATAGGACAATCATTATGAAAACTGGTTTAAGAAATTATCCATATTATAAAAATATTAATAAACGTAATATTGAACAAGAAATAAAAGATATTCCATTGATTGCTAATGCTAAAATAACTAAATGTTTAAATGGAACTTTAAAAATAGAAGTTGAAGAAGATAGTCCACTTATGTACTTAGAAAATACTAGTAAAGTTATTACTAGTCAAAATAATTTTTATGAAAATATTCAAGTTCAAAAAATGACCATGCCAACTTTAAAAAGTAATCTAAATAATAATACACAGGAATTACTGGTTAAAGCCTTGAACAAATTAGATAAAAATATCCTAAATATGATTAGCGAAATTACTTATGCCCCAACAATTAGTAGTGAAGGCAAAACTATTGATGATAAACGATTTACTTTTTATATGAATGATGGTAATATAGCCTACATTAATACCATTAATATTGATAAATTCAATAATTATTTAGTAGTAGTTAGTAAAACTATTGATACATATGGAGTAGAGGTAACGGGAACCTTTAACTTTGATTCCGGTACTAGTAATGTGGTATTTCAAAAGAAAGATAGTGGTAGTAATGGAACCGAAAATCAATTATGATAAAGAAATGATGAAAATAATTAGTGACTTAAATAGTCCTAAAAGTTTGCTTTTACATTCTTGCTGTGCACCTTGTAGCAGTGCTTGTATTGAAAGATTAACTCCTTATTTTGATATTACTATTCTTTATTATAATCCTAATATTGAACCCTTAGAAGAATATGAAAAAAGAAAAAATGAAGAAATAAGATTTATTAAAGAATATCCTAATATTAATAAATTAGATATCATTGATTGTGATTATGATAATGCTAAATTTTTACAAATTGCTAAAGGTCTTGAAAATGAACCTGAACGTGGAAAAAGATGTTTAAAATGCTATAATTTAAGAATGGAATATACCGCCTTAAAAGCAAAAGAGTTAGGCTATGATTATTTTGCTACCACTTTAACATTAAGTCCTTTAAAAGATAGTGAAGTTCTTAATAAAATTGGTTATGCACTTAGTAAAAAACATAATATTGCTTATTTACCTAGTGATTTTAAAAAACAAAATGGCTATAAAAGAAGTATTGAACTTTCAAAAGAGTATAACTTGTATCGTCAAAACTTTTGTGGTTGTATTTATTCTAAAAAAATTGCCGCAATTACTACAAATAATCTTGCCCAATAAAGTTATTTCCTGTAGAATAAAGCAACGAGAAGGAAGACAAAAGATGAAAAAAATTGAAGAAATAGAAATTAAACTTTATGAAGCATTAGGAGCCAAAAAGCTAAATAAAATTGATAAGAAGCTTGATAATTTTATAGATAAAATCTTATTAGCCCTAACACCAAAATCTAAAAAAGAAGCGAAAGAACAACAGTTAAAAGAAACCAAAAGGTTAAAAAGTTCTAAGAAAATAGAAGGTGTCTTAGACTATCAAAAAAATGTTAAGTCTAATATTAAAAGTGCTCTTTTCTTTACGATTTTGTACATTTTAGCAGCAGCCATTTTTATAAGTTTTAATGCCTCATTACTAGTTATCGGTGTTTATGTCGGTGGCGCCGCCTTATTTTTGTCAATAGCAGCGACTTATAGATACAATTATTTACGAACTAAAAAAGTTACTAACAAATGGTACAGTCAATATGAAAATCAAAAAGAAGATACCATTGCTAGCATTATGACCAAAAGTAAAGAATTAGATCATCCTCATTGTGAAATCATCAGCCAAAATAGCAAATTAGAGCAAGTAAGCTTTCGCAAGTTAACTAAAGACGCTGAATTATCAACTTTAAAAAAATATGATAATTATCTAGACTTATATTCAAGTGCTATGCAAAATAATGAACCATTGCCAACCTTGACTTATGGTAAGAAAAAAGATAAAACTTTAAGATTAGTACCAAGTTATGCTAAACCACGTCGATAGTATAAGTATTCAAAATTGGAATTAAAAATAGATGTTATAAGAAGAATTATAACGTCTTTTTGTTTGCTAAATAAATATTAATTGCTATTTAAGCTCAATTTGTAAATGCTATTTAAAAAATTATCAACTTGAATAAAATAAGCTTTCCTAAAAAATAATCTTGCAATTACTATATATATTACTTATAATTACCTTAGTTATATAGACCAGTAGCTTTAAGAAAAAAATAAATAAAGTCATCTAAAACGATTGACTTTATCTAGATATCTAAGATAGAATACTGCTACATTGATTGAAAAAAGATAAAAATAATTGTTACAAAATTCAGTTAGGAGAGAATAGTATGACATTTAAAATAATAACTCTAGGTTGCAAAGTTAATACTTATGAATCAGAAGTAATGCAAGAAAAATTAATCAAAGCCGGCTTTAAAAAGCAAGAAAATGATGAAAAGGTGAGCGATATAATTATCATTAATACTTGCTCTGTAACTAATATGGCTGATAGCAAGTCACGAAAACTTATTCGCCATGCTAAAAGAGAAAATCCCAATTGTATCTTAGTGGTTTGTGGTTGTTCAGCCGAAAATCATCAAGTAGAATTAAAAGACTTAAATATTGATATTTTAATAGGTAATAACGGTAAATCTAAAATCGTAGAATTAATCAATAACTATTTAATTAATAAAACTCCTTATACTTATTTTGCTGGGACAAGAGATTTAGAATTTGAAGATATGCAAGTCGATGAGTTCACTTCCCATACGAGAGGATTTATAAAGGTTCAAGACGGTTGTAATAATTTTTGCACTTATTGCATTATTCCATATATGCGTGGTAATATTCGTAGTAAAGATTTAAATACAGCCTTAGAAGAAGCTAAAACTTTAGTAGCTAATGGTCATCAAGAAATTGTTTTAACTGGTATTCATACTGGCTCTTATGGTAGAGGAACCGATCACGACTTAACGGATTTAATAAATGCAATGTCCGCTATCGAAGGCTTAAAAAATATTCGTATTTCTAGTATTGAAGTTACTGAACTTAACGAAAAATTTATGAATATGTTAAAAACAAATACTAAAGTTTGTCACCATATGCATATTCCTTTACAATCCGGTAGTGATAAGATTTTAAAATTAATGAATAGAAAATATAATAAAAAAGAATTTCTTGCTAAAATAAAAGAAATTCGTACTTGTGTTCCTGATATTAATATTACCACTGATGTTATTACTGGTTTTCCTAATGAAACGGAAGAAGATTTCCAAGAGTGTTTAGATTTTGTAAAAGAAGTTGGCTTTACTAAAGTTCATACCTTCCCATATTCGGAACGTACGGGTACTGTTGCTAGCAAAATGCCTAATCAAGTTCCTGTTAATATTCGTAAAGAACGTGCCAAACGCTTAATTGAACTTTCTGATACTTTAGAACTTGCTTACAATACTGACCAAATTGGTAAAACTTTTGCCGTGCTAGTCGAAGAAGTTGGCGAAGACACTTCCATTGGTCATACTTCTACCTATCTTAAAGTCGTTGTAAATGAAAAATTAGAACATAATAAATTTTATAATATAAAGATAACTAAGGCCACTAAAGACTCTGTTTACGGTGTAGTAGAAGCTTAAAAGAGTAATTTTTAATATTATTAAAGAAAAAAGAATAAAAGGAAAGTTTCACTTTGAAACTTGAGGGTTTAAAAAAATGCAATTTGTTTATGAAAAAATTTTAAATAATTATATTTTAGGAGAGCTTCTTAAAGCTTTAATCATTGTTTTAGTAATAATTATTATAGCGGTTAATATTGGTACTTATCTCTATAAAAGCAGTGTCCATAGTTTTTATACTACCAATGGTTTAATTGTTGACTTGCAAGATACTATCAAGAAAGATTTAAATAAAATAACCGACGTTGAATCCTTAAAAGAAACAGGTAATATAATTGGCATTACTAATAATAATGGTGTTAACAATTATCGCTTGTTCCTTTGTGGGCGTAAGAATGATAAATTACGTATCAATATTAATAATACCAGTATTAAAAATCTCGAAAGTTATCCCTATGAAAATGGTTGTTACAATATCATTGACAAAACAATTGTTTCTCAGTCTACTGATACTTATGAATTAAAGTTATTTATTCCTAAATCATCTTCCTTAACCGATTATTATGCTAATTATAAAATTAAAGTAGAAGGCTATCCTAAAGAGGAATAAAAAATCAAATTATTTGGAGTAAAGTTAATATTATAAAAGCTATGACGCTTAAGAAAGTAGCATAGAAACGACCATATAAGTAATTGCTAATTCTAATATCACTACCGTTAATAACCGTCTTAACTTGCATGAGGATACAAATACCGCCAAAATTAATAAAAATTAAACTTAAAATTGCTTTAAAATAAGTTGTAATCTTACTATTGATAAGGAAAGAAAGACCATTAGTAACTTCAACAAGACCAGTAAAAACCTTTAAATTATTAGGAATAATTAAAGTTAATAAATTAAAAATAATTATCATTCCTAAAATATTAAGAAATATCTGCGAAGCTTTACTTACTTCTTGTACGAGAATTTCTGAAAGTCCTAGTTCTTTTGTTTTCTTAATTGAGTTATCTTCTTTAATCTTGACAAACCAATAAATAAAAACATTAGTTAAATAACTTAAAATGATAATAAAAATGACAGTTTTAAGAGGTAAAAAGTTACTTAATATTGTATATAAAAATAGAGGATTGATAAAAAAATTGCACATAATAAACCGGTTGGCAGCCTCTACTGAAATTAACTTTTTTTGCAATAAATCCTTAATAATTACTGCATTATTAGGAGTTCCACTAAGTAGACTCATGATAAAAATATAGACATAATGTGATTTCGTTATCTTAAAAAGATAGTAAGGAAAGTTATAATTAATTAAAATCTTGCTTATAATATACATAGGAAAAAGAGAAATAAAAACTTTGGATAAAAAAAGACGGCAAGAATTTAAAATAGAAGTGCCAACAAGAACATTATTTGTAAACAATAAGTAAACTAATATTAGAGATATACTAATAATTGCTATATTTTTTTTCATATCCATATCCTTTTTTGATATAATTAATTAAGGTGATTCATTTGATTAATAAATACTATGCTAATACTAAAAAATTCATACGTGAAAACATTAAGATTTTACTGACCTTTTTGGTTATTTTCTTACTATTTTTTATTGATACCCCATACCTTATTTATACTCCTGGTGATTATATTGACTTAAGTAAAAGGCTAGAGGTAGCAACAGATAATCCAACTAGTGGTACTTTTGGCATGGCTTATGTTAGTGTTATCAAAGCAAGTCCTATTTTTCTAGGCTTAAGCTATTTAAATAAGAATTGGGATATTATTAGCAAAGATCAAGTAAAATATGATGATGAAACTTTAAAAGAATCCAAAAAACGCGATAAAATTAGCATGGAAGAAGCTGTCAGTAATGCTAAGATAGCTGCTTTTAATGAAGCTAATGCGACGTATAATATTAAAAATGTTCGCCATATCATAGCCTATTTAGATAGTAGTGATACTGAACTCAAATTATTTGATGAAATAAAAAAAGTTGAAGGCCAAGACATTGAAAATCTAGAAGATATTCGTAAAATAGTTGACTCTAAAGAAATTGGTGCTAAAATGAATATCGAGGTATTAAGAAACGAAAAATTAATCTCCGCTAGTTCAAGTGTTTATGAAAGTGGCGGTCGCAAGTTGCTTGGTATTTCGCTAACTAACGTCTATGAAGTAGAAACGGACCCCGAAGTGGAAATAAAAGTGAAATCTAATGAATCAGGACCATCCGGTGGTTTAATGATGGCTTTAAGCGTTTACAATGCCTTAATCCCAGAAGATATTAGTCACGGTAAAAAAATTATTGGCACTGGCACTATCGATGTTGATGGCAACGTCGGCGAAATTGGTGGCGTTAAATATAAGCTAACCGGGGCTGTTAAAAATAAAGCTGATGTCTTCTTATGTCCTAAAGAAAATTATGAAGAAGCTAAAAAAATAGCTACTGAAAATAAATACGATATCAAAATTATTAGTGTATCTACTTTAAAAGAAGCAATAGAGGAGTTGAAAAAATTATGAAACCTAAGTATTACAATGCTAATGTGTATGATGACTTAGACTTTATTAATAAATGTTATTACTTTAATGAATGGTATAAAATTGTTGAACCAATTCTTTTAAATGACGAATTTCAACGTCGTAAACTTTTCTTACATCATGAATCATCCGTTTGGAATCATTCTATCATGGTATCATTTAAATCATTCTTAGTTGCTAAATTTTATAATCTTAATGTCTATGATGCCACTGTTGCTGGGCTTCTTCACGATTTTTATCCGCAAGCTTGGCAATATAGTAAAGAATTATATGAGCTGGATCCCACTTATTTAACTAGATATTTTAAAAAACATAAAAAATTAACTGAACTTCATGGTTTTGTACATGGAAAAGAAGCAGCTATAAATGCCCAAAAATATTTTCCAAATATGGTAAACGAAAGAATTTTAGATAGTATTAAATATCACATGTTTCCTTTAACTGTCATTCCGCCCCATTATATTGAAGGGTGGATAGTTACATCCATGGATAAAAAAGTATCGGTTAGTGTCTTTAAAGATATTAAAGAACTTCCTAATTATGTGGGCATAAGAACGCATAAAGTAAGTAAGCAAAAGATCTAATAGCCAAAGCTAATAATGTAATCAAAGCCCTAAAATCATTTACTTATTAAAAACATTTAAGCCTCAAGAGTTTACGAAATCAGTACAGCTAGAATATACCTAGCTTTTTTTAATGGAATAGCAGTTTTACCTTGTTTTTTTCTAAAAATTCTTTATAATATTTAGCAAGGTGATTTCGATGTTGATATTAATTTTTTACTATTTTCTAATGGCGTTAATTCTTTTCTTCTTAACCAACTTCTTAAAGTTCAAAAAGAAAGATAATCTTTTATTTCCCATTTTTTATCTTTTTCTATGTGCTTCCTATTTAGAACTTCATAATCTAAATTATAATTATGTCTTTATTATTATTGTCTTTGAATTCTTTATGGAACTTTTCTATAATTATACCCTTCGTGACAATAAAGCTAGTTTTAACATCAATTATTTTTTGAAAAAATATAGTGTTCTAATAATTTTTAGCCTTTTTCTAGAAAATTATCTCTTTAGCAAAGTCGATAGCATTCTTCCTAACATGGATATGATAAAGACTATTATTTGGTTTATTATCTTCATTTATCTTTATAATCTTATAGAAGAATTAATTAAGGTTCATGATAAAGATAAGAATACTTATAACGCTTTGCAAGATAAAAATTATATTATAAGTAGTTATGCCAAATATAAATTGCAATATAAAGACGTTTTACATGATTATGATTCCATCATTCGCCAATTGGTTCTTTCCATCTTAATATACGAAGATTATAATACGCCAAAATTAAAAAGAAAATTAGATAACTTGCTTTTTGGTCGCTTAACTAAAGTAGCTAAATTAGGTATTATGCAAGTTGAAACCAAAACATTTATTACCGATGAAGAATCTATTCGTTTTGTTAGCAATGCTTTAGAAAAAAAGTACGAAAATCTAACCAATAAAAAAGCCAATATTGCTAAAATAATTTTAAAAGAGTACTTACAAGATTATTCTAAATATAATACTGTTTTAAAAATTTATGAAACTGTTAAAACTTTTGAAGCTTTAAATTAAGACATGAAATTAAAAATTCGACATATATATTACTAGGTGATGATATGCAATATATACTAGAAGTTGAAAAGAATAATAAAAAAGTGCCAATTTTGAAAGAAGAAATAATAACTAGAAAATTACGCTTCAACATTAGTGGATTCAATGGCGAGTACTATTTCTTTGGCCTTGGCAATTGTCAAAATAAAAAATATTATACCTTTAATATACCTGATAATGTTGCTAATATTTATGAGTATCTAAAAGACAATATCGATATTATTGATTTGCACCCAACTTTTATTGAAAATACTATCTTTGATTTAAAATGTAAATTTCATTACTTTAATGATGTCTATAAGAATGATTCTTTTGTTTTAGCAGCCAGTAATGAAGACGAAACTATCTTTTATTTGCGCAACATTAAAAATTGTAAGCTAACTGATGTCGATTATCGTACGATAATTAACGTTTTACGCGATTATTATGCTGACATGTGGGGGTTAGATTTACATGCCGGGGACTATAGTATTATTTATTTCTACACTACTGATCATAAATTTTGCAAAATCTTAATTGAACCTAATATGCATTTAGAAAGAGCCAATAATTGCAATGTTAAACCAAAGACCTTAAGTTTGGCCAAATCATCGGATTAATATTCTTTAGTGTTTATCCTAAAAAGTACCATCAAACATGGTATTTTTTTAAAATTTAATAACTTTACTTATAAAATTTGGTAACTTAGCCATAATAAAAATGGTGAAGTGTATGAAAAATAATACAGGTTATATTATAGCTATTCTTTTTTTAGGATTTTTTCTTTTGACAATTCCTTTAAATATCAAAGAAAGTAGGGCATCTAATACTAATTTAAATGCCGATAGTATAAATAAAGAACAAGAAGATAAAGTAGACGAAGATAAAAATAATTCTGAGGAAAAAAAGTCAGAGAATCAGGAATTTTCTGATAATGACAATAATCTTCCCAATAATGATGAATCACCTTTGCAAGGCCATTCACAAAACGAGTCCCAAGAACAAAGTAATAAAAATAAAGAAACTAAAAAATATGTTGCATTAACTTTTGATGATGGACCCAGTGGGTTTACTAAAGATATTGTTAATCTTTTAAAACAATATAACTATAATGCTACCTTTTTCGTTCTAGGTAGTAAATTAAATCTTGACTATAAAGAAATTTTAAAAGAAAGTCTTAATAATGGTAACGAAATAGGGATTCATGGCTATTCTCATAAATCATTTACCCGTCTAAAACTAGAGGCCTTGGAAGAGGAAATAACTAAAAGTAAAAAATATGTCTACAATTTGACCGGGTTTACGCCTAGTTTAGTGCGTCCACCTTATGGCAATATCAATAATAATATTCGCAAATTAGGTTATGGCCCTTACATTTTGTGGAACAATGATACTTTAGATTGGAAACTAAGAGATGCTAAAAAAATATACGATCGTTTCATTAATAACGTTGCTGAAAATAATATTATTTTAATGCATGATACTTATCTTACAACTTATAAAGCTTTAGAATTAATATTACCATACTTAAAAGAGAATAATTATGAAGTAGTAACAGTAAGCGAGTTGTTTCAAAAAAATGGTAAAACCTTAGAAAACACTAAAAGCTATCGCTATGCCACTTAAAATTAAATTAAAGGCAGTTCCTCATCAAAATCATCACTTTTAGTTGCCACATAAAGACTAATAACACCCCCAACTAAGAATAAAATACTAGCTATAAAAACTAAATCCGTTAGTCTTTTTTTCTTGGGATTAGCATTTTTATAACGGGTAAGCGTCGTTTCGTCCATAAAAGCTAAATAAGCAAAGTAAATATATATAATCAATATAACACTAAGAACAATTTTATTAATTTGTCTAAACTTTTGTTTATAAAATCTTTGGTTAGTTTTTAAATATAATTTTTCTAAATAATTAGAGTAAAGATTAAAACACACTAAAAAAATATATACTACCCAAATAAAAGATTCAATATCAATTTTTCTTAATGTTTTTAATTTATCTTCATTCATAGTAAAGTATATGAAATAAATGATTAAGCAAGCTAAAAATTTTTTGAAAATGGTTGATTTCACTTATAATTATTAAAGAAATGACTATTAATTAAATAAAAAGCAATAGGCAAAAGTTGCATAAAGTAAATTATGATACAAAATATAGTTATTTTTAGCCATTAGAAAAAAATTTTACTAAAAAATGCAAAAAACAGTTGCAAAACTATCTGATATTTAGTAAAATTAAGAAGTCAGCAAGGAAATGGGCTTGTAGCTCAGCTGGTTAGAGCGCACGCCTGATAAGCGTGAGGTCGGAGGTTCAAGTCCCCCCAGGCCCACCATTTTATTT
>CAKOKF010000006.1 GCA_934090775.1 uncultured Bacilli bacterium | reverse complement strand
AAACATTTGCAAAAATGCAAGAAGAAACTATAAATAATGGTGTTACTATGCATAAACCAATGAGTAGAGTATTAACCAAAAAAGAAAATGCAAGTACAAGTAGTAGTACTGATAATGGTTATATAAACACATTACTCTTAACCTTAAGTGTTGGTTTTATTGCTGGGGCTGTAGCTGTGTTAACTTACTTATTTATTAGTCGAGGTTAGAATGACAATGGAAGAAATAATAAAAACAATAAAGCTTTATAACAATAATATACAAGAAAGGATGGCAAAATTTATTAGCGATTGTTATTCTTTAGAAGAGAGTTCTAATGGAGAGTATCAAGTACAAAAGACGATTGAATTAAATAAAATTTATTTTCAAGGTTATGTTTTAGACAGTAAGATTTGTCGAAATCTCCAAAAAGATAATATTGATGATTATTCTTTAACTGATTTAAAAGAGTATATTAATAAGAATTTTAATGATTTAGAAATAGATTGTACACCTTATTATGAAGCTTTAATTTTATATGAAGAAGCAAATGCCCTAGAAGACCTGGTAGATAAAAAAATTGAATTAGAAATAGATTTTTTGAGTAATTATGTAAGCAAATTAAAAATTTTAAAAGAACAAGTGCTGGATAAGGAGGAATTGGTCAACTTGTATAGTCAAGCTAAAGAAGAATTAGTTAATGATTTGGCTAAAAAAGTAATAGTTAGTGAAGAACAAGACAATTATTTTAATATTTTAAATGATATTTTTGAGTACTTTTGGAGTGGTTATCCTTTATTAAGTTAAAAAATTATCTTGACACTAGTTTGACAGCAAAAGATATATTATATTGTAATACCTTAAAAATTGTGCTAATTTAGAGGTGGAAAGGGAGAATCTTAGATGACTAAAAGAAAGATTGCTTTAGGAATAGTTGTTGTTGTTTTAATAGGGGCACTTCTAACGATAGGTATTAAAAGAAATAAAAAAGAAGAAGTAGATAATAATACTTATCTTACGGATAGTGATTATTTATATGAGAAGGTTTTAGAAGACATTAAGCTTAAAGATACTAAGGCCGATGAAACAATCAATCAAGACAAACGATATAATGGCACTAAAGACATTAAAAGATTTTATACTTATGAACCTTTAGGAATAGTCTTAGAAGACGGCTATAAAGAAGTTTATCTTAGGGTAGCAACTGGTAAATATTACTTGCGTGAGAATAAAATTTATCAAGATACGACTAGTAATGTTATTTATAGTTATCGCTTTTTAGATGATGATATAGTTAATGTGAATAATAATGCTTTATTTGAAGATAAAGTGCCTAAAAAGATAAAAGAGGCTAATGCAAAAATTGATACTGCCGAAATGGTTAAGAAAATAGAAGAACAAGTGAAAACTTATTATACTAAGGTTTCTGATAAGACAATTAATACTTATGATGAAAATAGATAAGTTTTATAAATAGGAAGACGAATTTAATTAATAAATAAGTCTTTTTTTCTTGAAAATAGCAATTTACTAGTTGTGAAATATTAGAAAAAGTGGTAGGATATAACCCTTGAAAAGGAAGATAATTATGGTCAATGAATCAAATACAAGTAATAAATTAAAAGAAGAAATTCAAGTATCTACAAATGCTAAAAAATTGTTAAAAAAGTTGGGTGTAGTTACCTTAAATGATGCTTGTCAAATTAAAATAGAAAAATTGCAAGATCTAGTTAAAGGCAATGTTAAAAATCAAGTTTATGTGGATGAATTATGGGATTATGTTCATAAAAATGGATATCTTTTAAATGGAGAAGCAAATTATTTAAATAAACTTAAAAGTGTTACTACCAACTTTCAAGATATTACTATTGCTGATTTATTTATGAGTTCAAGTGCAAGAAAATTTATGGCAAATTATGAAACAATGCCCAAATTTATTAATGTATTAAAGAATAGTACAACTTTATTAAAAAGTTTTCTTTGCTTTGTAATTCTTTATGAAATAGATAATAACTTAGAAGAAATTTTTAAATGTTTTGGTAATGATGGCCTTATTTTAAATATGATTATTGCTGATTTTAAACATGATGTTAAATATCATGGAGTCTTGATGCCTATCTTTATGCTTGTACCAGATAAAAATATTTATTATAGTTTAATTAGAAATAATTATTGGCTAGTAAGTGATATAGTAGCTTTAAATGAGCATGAGGTTGCACAAATTCCACGTTTGGGACCAACAAAGGTAAATAAAATAGTATCTACTTTGTATGAGAAAGGCTTTAAATTAGAAAGCAAACCTATAAAAGTTGGTTTAAATTTAGGATATGTTAAAGTAGATAGACTAAATTTATCTTCTAAAGTTTGTAAAAAATTAGAAGAAATGAAAATTGAAACCTTAGAACAACTTATAAATTTAACTGATTTTTATGGTTTTACAAATGAAGAATTACAAGAAATTACGCAAAGTATTTTAAAACTAAATTTACAATTTGGGGATAAAGTAATAGCTATGCCTCCTAAAATTTTAGAAAAAAGACATAATGAATTATTAGAAGAAAGGAGTGCTTTAGAAGAAAGATTACAATCAGTTAATGATGAAGTCTTTAGATATGAAAGGATGCTAAATTTAAGAAAAGAAAAAAATTGAAAGAAAGGAGCAAAGTAAATGCTTATAGAGGATTTAAATATTAGTTATGGCGCCACAAGAATGTTAAATCTTATGGGAATTACGAAAGTAGATGAATTGTTAAAAATAAGTGAAAAAGATTTTCATACTTGGCAAAATCAAAGGACTCGTTATCGCTTTTATTTTGATGAAATTTTTGCAGCTCTTAAAAGTAGAGGCTTATCTTATACTTTTGAACGTGATTACTATATTAAGTTAGGAAGTAGAAAATCTAATTTAGAAAATATAACAATTAATGAATTACTTTTGACACCGGAGGTAAGAAATTATTTAGATAAATATACTGATTTAAAAGCCTTTTTTAAAGATATAACTAATGATAATGTCTTTAAAGAAGAAACCAGTAAGAAAAAATTAAAAAGATTTCTAGTAACAAACATTAAAGCTAATCAAAATTATGATTGGTTAATAAATTTATTTCAACATCTTGGCAATGAAGGAGCTTTACTTTCTTTATTAATTAAACAATTTATTATATTTGTAAATCAAAAGACAATTGATGCTAATTCACTTATCTCTTCTTTTATTGACGATAATCGAACTGTTATGGCTCTTAATAAACAGGATATTTATTTTTTAGGTGATTTAGTTAAATATGATGAAGATACACTTTTATATATGGATGGCATTGGTAAAAAATGTTTAGAAATAATCAAAGAATCACTAAAACTTCATGGTTATCAATTGGGTAGAAAAGCTAAAAATTATTATGATTTTTCTTTCGATTTTAGTAAAATAGATATTAAATTTTTAGGACTTAGAAGTGATTTAGAACATGAATTAAGAAAAGTGGGAGTAAATACCTTAAATGATTTAATAGTCATAGAATATACAAAGTATTTTTCGGATTATGATAATAAAATAATTAGTGACGCTTGCTATAGTTTAGGATTCGACTGGAATAAGGAGACTTTTGATACAACTATCCATGGAACTTATGCAAAGGCTAATGAATGGTTGCAAGAATTAAAAAGAATACGAGAGATGTATAGTGTGAAATTAGCTAACTTAGAAAAAAATAGTAGTTTTCTTGCAAGATATTTTTCACCTACCATACCTACTTTAGATAAACAAAATTATAGAGAATTAGTTAGTACAAATATGGACTTAAATAAAGTTACTATAGAAAATTTAAAGATTCCAAAAAGAATACAAGAATATTTAAGTGGTTTTGGAACTTTAGCATTTTTCTTTTACGAAATTGCTAATGATAGAACTTATGAAAAAGATAGAAATAAAAAGCAATTAAAGAAATTTTTATTAGAAAATATTGAAGATAATGAAGACTATCAAACTTTAATTAATACTTTAAATAGTTTAGGTAATGATGGGGTTTTGCTTTCCCTAATAATTTTAAAATATCAAAGTTTCTTACAAGAAAAAGAAGTTAATTTAAATATGCCTATTAGTAAGATTATTACCAATAAAAGAATAGTGACAGTTTTATTAAGTTTAAATATTTATTTCATAGGAGATTTGGTAAAATATTCGAGTGATAAGTTAGAAAATATGGAGGAAATAGGCACTAATTATCTTAAAAAAATTGAGGAAGATTTGCATCAATATGGTTATAAGTTAGGTATGGATACAAATGATTACTTTGATTTTGAGTTTAAAATGGCTGCTTTTGATATTAGTGTCTTAGGGTTAGATAAAGGAATAGAGACAAAACTTCGAAAAATAGGTATTAACAATTTAAGCGAACTAATAACTTCGAAAGATACTAAGTTTTGGCTAGATTCTCAAAATAATATTATTTTACAAGCTTATCGTAATTTAGGCTTTTTACCAATGCAAGGTTTTAATAATCCAGTTGTTGATAATGGCTATAGTGAAACTAATACGTGTTTAATTGAATTAAATCTTTTAATTGCTCGCTATAATGAGTTATTAATTAGAACTTATAAATATAGGTTAGGTTTACAAAATATAGGTGATGTTGTGGATACTAAAAGTAACGATAATTTTGGTCGCCATTAGATTGTTGATAAGAATAGATTTAAGATAATTAAGTCTATTTTTTTAGGTTGAATAAAATAGGTATTCTTTGCTATAATTAGTTAAGAATAGGAAGATAAAAAATGAAAGAAATTGAAATAATTGATGCATATTTTAGAGCTGCTAATTATATAAGTGCTTGCTGTCTTTATCTAAAAGATAATCCAATGCTGGAAAGACCATTAAGAGATACGGATTTAAAAGAAAAGCTAGTAGGCCATTGGGGAACTGTTCCTGGTCAAAATTTTATTTATACGCACTTAAATAGAATTATTAAAAAAGATAATTTAAATATGATTTATGTAAGTGGACCTGGCCATGGTGGTAACTTTTTACTAGCCCAATCTTTTTTAGAAGGAAGTTTTAGTGAATATTATCCGGAGTATCCAAAGAATAAAGAAGGCTTAAAAAAATTATTTAAAGAATTCTCATATCCTTATGGCACTGGCTCCCATGCTACGCCAGAAATGCCTGGTTCGATGCATGAGGGTGGTGAGTTAGGCTATAGTTTAATTCATAGTTTTGGCGCGGCTTTGGATAATCCTAACTTAATTGTTGCTTGTTGTATTGGTGATGGCGAAGCGGAAACCGGAACTTTAGCTACTTCTTGGCAAATTCATAAATTTTTAAATCCGAAAAGAGATGGAGTTGTTTTACCGATCCTTCATTTAAATGGTTATAAAATAAGTAATCCTACTATTTATAGTAGAATGAGTGATAAAGAGCTTATTTGTTATTTTACTTCTTTAGGTTATCATCCTTATATCGTTAATGGTGATGATACAATTACTATGCATCAAAAAATGATGGATACATTAGATGAAGTAGTTGCCGAGATAAAGAAGATAAAGACGAGTGAAAAGCAAGAAAAAATTTATTATCCAATGTTAATTTTAAGAAGTAAAAAAGGTTGGACGGGACCTAGTATTGTTAATGGGAAACAAATAGAAGGAACGTTTAGAGCTCATCAAATTCCCGTTGATAAAACAGTACCTAATTATTTAGAAATTATTGAAAAGTGGTTACGTAGTTATAAACCACAAGAGTTATTTAATCAAGATGGTACTTTAAAAGATTATTTAGAAAATTACCATCCAATCGGTGATCATAGAATGAGCAAAAATCCAATTACTAATGGTATTAGTGGTAAAAGGTTAGTTTTACCGGATGTCACAAAATATTTATTAGAAAATAAAGAAATAGGTAAGACTATAACGCAAGATATGTTAGAACTTTCCAAGTATATAAGAGATGTTTTTAAACTAAATAAAGATGATTTTAGGCTTTTTAGTCCTGATGAAGTAATGTCAAATCGTTTGTATCATTTATTTGATACCGAAAAAAGAACATGGGAAGAAGAAGTTTTACCGGGGGATGAAAATTTAAGCAAAACGGGACGCATTATAGATTCTTATCTTTCAGAAAATGTTTGCGAAGGCTTATTAGAAGGATATACTTTAACAGGACGCTTTGGAACATTTGTCAGTTATGAAGCTTTTATTCGCGTTGTTGATTCTATGATTACGCAGTATATAAAATGGTTAAAAATGGCTAGAGAAATTAGTTGGCGTGGCGATTTACCTGGTTTAAATTTAATTTTAACTAGTAATGTATGGCAACAAGATCATAATGGTTATACCCATCAAGATCCCGGTTTTATTAATCATTTAGCCGAAAAAAAACGTGGCTTTGCCAATATTTATTTACCAATTGATGCTAATAGCTTAATTTTAACTTATGATAAGTGCTTAAAATCGCAAAATGTAGTGAATGCTATTATTGCTTCTAAACATCCAACGAGACAATGGCTAACTAAGAATGAAGCTGAAAAGTTAATTAGTGATGGTTTAATTGAATTAGAAAAATTCTCAACCAGTAACGATCCGGATATTGTTATTGCTAGTTGTGGTGATACGCCAAATATAGAAGCTATTGCTTGCGTTTCTTTGTTAAAAAAATATATTCCTAATATTAAATTACGTTTTATCAATGTTTTAGAAGTATTAAAATTAGAAAGCAATAAACGAAATAAAACTGGTTTAATAGATGAAGAATTTAATAATTACTTTACTAGTGATAAACCGGTAATATTTAATTTTCATGGTTATCCTTCATTTATTCATAGTCTTATTTATGATCGGGACAATAAGAATTTCTATGTTCATGGTTATGAAGAAGAAGGTTCAATAACAACCGCTTTTGATATGCGTTTACGCAATAAAATTGACCGCTTTAGTTTGACTAAAGAAGTCCTAGAATTATTGCCAGATAGTTTAGAAAAAGAAAAATTAAATACATATATTGAAGATGTGTTAAAGCGTCATTATATTTATGTTAAAGATGTTGGGATGGACTTAGATGAGATTAGTAACTTTGAAATAAGATAGATAAAGAAAAATTTATAAATACCTTAAAATACGGCGAAACTAAACCGTATTTTTATTTTGATGAAAAATTAATTAAACATATAATAAATATAATGTAATAGAGCAAAATATTCTTGACTACTTAAAAAAAGTTAAGTAAAATTGAGGATAGATTTTTTGAAAAAGGGATGAGAAAAATGCATGATAAATATAGTTATAAACCAGTAAAAAAGATAAATAGAGGTAGTTATAAAAAGAGTTTTAGCTATAGCTATAAACCTAGTAAAGGTAATAAAAAAACAAATACTAAATTAAAAGTTATTTCAATTGTTTCAGTGCCAATTTTTTTATTAGGAGCAGCGGCCAAAATAAGTGACAAAAGAGTTGATCATATAGAAAAATTATGTCAATTTACATCACTATGTTATGACTTAGGTCTTGATGATTTAGCTAAAGATCATCAGTTAAAAGAAATTAGAAAAACAGGGGTTGATGCTTATTACCAAAAGGGAAGAATCGATAAGTATTATCGAAAGAGTACCGTTATTACGATTCGAGATGGTTATTATGCTTATGAAGAAAAGCAAATACCAGAAGGTTACGAATTATTAGAAGAACCATTTCGTGGTAAAGATTGCTGTAAAACGGTAGAAATACCAGAAGCCATTATAATTGAAGAAAAGAGTGGCCAAACAAGACAATTACTATTAAAAAAATAATTGCATTATTTAAGAACATCGCTTAAAATAAATTTAGGTGAAGATGATGAAAAAAGATTTTTTGAAATATTATGTAATTGGTTTATTTATAATTAGTTTAATTTGCATAGGAGTTATTTTAGGACACCGTAAGACGGAAACTGAACCTAGTGATACTAAGTTTTATGATGAGTATACTTCTTATAACGGAAAAACAACTAGTAATGGTAAAAACTATCCAGAAGTAACAATTGATAAAGAAAATCTTTATTACTATATAAGTGATGAAGAAATTAAAGAGTTGTTTAATAATGGGACTGGTGTTTTATACTTAGGATTTCCAACTTGTCCATGGTGCCGTAATATAGTTTCCGTTTTAAATGAAGCCGGTAAAGATTATGGAATAGCCAAGATAAATTATTATAATATTAAAGATATTCGTAGCAGTTTTAGTTTTGATGATGATAATAATTTAGTAAAGACGGATGGCAGTGAGCTATATACTTATCTTTTAGAAAAATTAGATAAATTTTTAGAAGATTATAGCATCAAAGATAAAAATGATAAAGATGTTAAGACCGGTGAAAAAAGAATATATGCCCCAACCGTAGTTTTCATTAAAAATGGCGAAGTAAAAGCTGTTATCGAAGGAACAGTTACTAGCCAAAAAGACCCATATATCTTATTAGATGAGAATCAAAGAGAAGAATTAAAAAATAAATATTTAGAGGCATTTAACGAACTAGCTGATTTATGTGATGAGAAATGTTAAAAAAGCATTTCTTTTTTTTCTAATCTTTATTATAATACTAGCTAGTGGGTGATTTTATGGATAAAGTGAGTCTTTTGCCGGCCGATATTTATACAGTAGTTAGTAAGACTATTTTAAACTTAGAAGACCGAGATAATTTAGTTATGTTATATGAACCAATTATGGGACCTTTAGCCATTAGCCTTTATCTTACATTATGGCGTGATTTAAAAAATAATAGTTTTAAAAGTGAAGAATATAATCATCATCATTTAATGAGTATAATGAAACTAGATTTAAAAAGTATTAAAGAAGCAAGATGTGCTTTAGAGTCTTTGGGACTTTTAAAAACTTATGTAAAAAAGGGTGATGTTTATTCTTATGTTTATGAGTTATATAGTCCAATGAGTCCAAGAGAATTTTTAAATCATCCGGTTTTAAATGTGGTTTTGTATAATAATATTGGTAAGAAAGAATATGATGCCATTAAAAAATCTTATGAAAAAAAGAGTATGTCTTTAAGTGAATATGAAGATATAACTAGTAGTCTTAATATGACTTTTGCTTCCTCAAATATTTTGCCTGAAGTTGATGCAGTAGAACGCGTAAAACAAAGTGTTGGAGCCAAAAATGTTATTGATTTTGATATGTTGATGGCCAGTATTCCTAAAGATATTTTAAATGAGAAAGCTTTTAATAAGCGCACAAGAGAATTAATTGAAAATCTAGCTTTTGTTTATAATTTAGATACGTTGCAATTTAGTGAAATTATTAAAAATGTCATTAATGAACGCGGCTTTATTGTCGCCGAAGAATTAAGAAAATTAGCGCGTAATTATTATACATATCATAATAATGGTAAACTACCAACTCTTGTTTATAAAGAAGAAAAACCAAGTGGTTTAGAAAATATGAGTAAAAGAGATAAAATTATTTATGTCTTTGAAAATACCAAACCTTATGATTTTTTAAAGAGTAAGTATCATGGGGTAACACCAACTAACAGGGATTTAAAACTTTTAGAAACCTTATGCTGTGATTTAAATTTAAAACCAGCTGTTGTTAATGTTTTAATTGATTATGTCTTAAAGAAAAATGACAATAAATTGAATAAAAATTTTGTAGAAACAATCGCTGGTCAATGGGTAAGAAGTGGTGTTAAAACAGCTCGAGAAGCTATGAGTTTAGCTGAAAAAGAACAAAAGAAAATGATCGCCAAAGCGCCAACTAATATTAAAACACCAGAAGATGTCCCCGTATGGTTTAAAACAGAAATAAAAAGAAATGAAGCAACAATAGAAGAACAAAAAGAATTAGAAGAATTAATGAAAGGAATAGATTATGGCAGTAGTAAATAAGACCAAATTAATTGAAAATAGTCTTAAAGATAATTACATTAGAGCTTGTAAAAATTTAGAGTTTCGAAAATTAGTAGCTAGTTTAGAATTAACCGATAAAGAAGCAATGAATTATACATCAAAATTAGAAGAATATTTACAAGAAGAAAACAATTGCAAGAATTGTCATGGCTTATATGAATGTAAAAATAAGATAAGAGGTTATACTAATTATCCTCAAAAGTATAATAACCATTTGATGTTTTCAACGGAAGCTTGTTATTTTAAATTACAAGAGTTTAAGAAAATAAAGGCAAGTGTTAGTGCGACTAAAGAACTAGAAAATTCTTCTTTGAAGACCATTGATACTAGTGATAAAAATCGTTATAAATTAATAAAATGGGTTACCAATTTTATCAAGGAATATGATTATGGGAAAAATATTAAAGGACTTTATTTACATGGCAATTTTGGCTGTGGGAAAACTTATATTTTAAGTGCTTGTTTTAATGAAATGAAAAAACGTGGTTTTAGAACGAAGATTGTTTATTTACCTGATTTATTAAGAACTATCAAAGGCGATTTTGAGGCGATGAACGATATAATGGATGAATTATGTCATGTTGATTTATTATTAATTGATGATATTGGTGCTGAAAAAGTAACGGATTGGGGTCGCGATGAAATTTTAGGGACAATCTTACAAGCTCGAATGAATGAACATAAGACGACTTTTTTCACTTCTAATTTTACAATTAGTGAATTAGAAGAACATTTAGCGAACAAAGGAACTGATAAAGTAAAAGCTAATCGTATTATCGAAAGAATTAAACAACTAACGGAAGATATGGAAATGTTAGGAGCAAATATGCGAAAATAAAAAAATATCGCATATAAGTTTTGACTATCTGTTTTAAGCAGTATATAATTAATATTAGGAGGAAAAATGGAAGAAGTAAAAATACCAACGCATGTGGCAATTATTTTAGATGGCAATAGAAGATGGGCAAAGAAGCACCTATTACCAAAATTAGAAGGCCATAGACGTGGTTTTAGTAATATAAAAAAGATGGCTGATTATATTTTAAGAAAAGGAGTTAAATATTTATCAGTCTATTGTTTTTCAACAGAAAACTTTAAAAGAGAAGCTAGTGAAGTTGATTATTTAATGAATTTATTTGTTAGTGAGTTTAAAGACTCTTGTAAAGAATTAAAGGAAAACAATATAAAAGTAGTATTTAGTGGAAGAAGAAATCCATTAAAAGAGGATGTTTTGGCCGCAATGGATTATTTAAGAGATGAAACTAGTAGTTGTACTGGTGGTATTTTAAATATTTGTCTTAACTATGGGGGCCAAACGGAAATAGTTGATGCAACAAAAAAAATTGTTGACGATATCAAGAATGGCAATTTAACAAGTGAAGATATAACAACTCAAGTCTTTGAAAAATATTTATATCAAGACTTACCACCAGTTGATTTAATGATTAGAACCGGTGGCGATGTACGAGTAAGCAATTTCCTATTATGGCAAATAGCGTATGCCGAAATGTATTTTCCTGATTGCTATTGGCCAGATTTTGATAAAAAAGAATTTGATAAGGCTATAGATGCATATAATGGTAGAGAAAGACGATTTGGAGGTGGCAAGTAATGAGAAACCGCATTATTAGTGGCGCAATCATTGCTGTAATCTTTTTTCTAGGCTTTTTTCTAGGACCAGTAGCTTTTAAAATTTTAATTGGGGCGGTCGCTATTTTAGCTTATAAAGAAATTATTACTTTACCAAAAGTAAAAGATAAGCTTAATTTACCAATAATTATTTTAGGCTTAATAAGTTTTATGGCTTTAATTTATATTGTTAATGATGGGTATGCCTTATATTTAGGAGTATCTTATCAAACAATTGCGTTATTGTTATTTGCTATGGTAATTCCAACTATTTTTAGCAAGAAATATGATACAGAAACGTCACTTTTTATGTTTACGTTGCTATTTTTGCTAGGTATGGCTTTGAATTCAATGGTAATGCTAGATAGTATTAACAAATGGATTTTATTATATGTAATTACGGTGATATGTGCAACCGATGTCTTTGCTTTATTTATTGGTAGTTATGTCGGTACTCATAAGTTATCGAGTATAAGTCCAAATAAAACGATTGAAGGTTCATTAGGTGGTGTAGTTTGCGCCAGTATTATTGGTACATTTTATTATTTAGCAGTAATAGGAAATACTAGTGTATTAAGAATTATATTGATGAGTATACTAATAAGTGTCTTTGGACAAATTGGCGATTTGTTCTTTAGTAAGATTAAAAGAGAAAATAAGATAAAAGATTATTCTAATCTAATTAAAGGCCACGGGGGTATTTTAGATCGAATTGATAGTTTGGTCTTTGGGGTTTTATTATATACGTTGTTATGTACAATATTATAAATAGAAAAGAGAGTATTTATGTGGTTAATTAGTATTATTGTATTAATTTTAATGTTGGGGGTTTTAGTTTTACTACATGAATTTGGCCATTTTATAGTGGCTAGATTATGTGGAGTTCATGTTTATGAATTTTCCGTGGGGATGGGGCCACTACTTTTAAAACATATTTCTAAGAAAAGTGGTATTCAATATTCTTTAAGAGCTTTGCCTATCGGTGGTTATGTCCAGTTAGCCGGTGAAGTTATGGAAGATGATGATAAAATTCCTAAAAATAAATTAATGTGTAATAAGCCATGGTGGCAACGAATTTTGATTTTAAGCGCCGGCGTTATAATGAATTTTATTACTGCTTTTGTTTTATTGTTTTTAATTGGTGTAATTTACGGTTCAACTAGTACAACACCAAAGATTAACACAGTTCAAGATGGTTCAGCATTTAGTGAAGCTGGTGGTCGTAGTGGGGATGTTATTCTAAGTGTCGATGGTAAAAAGACCAAAACTTGGGACCGAGCACAAGTATTACTAACTTTAGATAACAAAAAAGAATACTATTCAATTGAGGTTAAACATGAAGATGGTACAGTCGAAAATTTGAAAGTTACTCCAAAAGAAGTTACTGACGAAAAGGGCAATAAATCACGCGTATTTGGTGTTACTATTTACCAAGAAACCTATCATGGTGTTGGTAAGGCGATTAAATATGCTGCTAGTAAATTTGAAAGTATTTATCAATCAATGTTTACTATTATTTATGGTTTATTTACTGGCCGTTTATCAATGAATTCTTTATCCGGACCAGTTGGCATGTATAATATAGTTAATCAATCTTTAGCCTTAGGTTTTGCTCAAATTCTTTATTTAACAGCATATATTTCAATTAATTTAGGATTCATGAATTTCTTGCCATTCCCAGCATTTGATGGCGGTCATATTGTCTTTGTTTTAATTGAAAAGATAAGAGGTAAGAGAGTAGATGCTAATATCGAGGGCTGGTTCCATACGGTTGGCTTTATACTTTTAATGCTTTTAATGATATTTATTACAATTAAAGATATAATTGGATTATTCTAGTTATATCTTTTTTAATGTTAAAGTTATGATGGTAATTTGGTAAAACAGTATTTTTTAAGCTAAAATTTTTTCTAATTAACAAAAAATAAGATATAATAAATAGACATTGGGAGTAGTTATGATAGATGATGAATTGTATAAAAAATACTTAGAAAGTTTATTTATTGAACAAGATGGGACATATTATTATGAACCACAAACAAATAAAATTTTTTTAGATAAAGAAATGGTTGATCGAATTGTTTATCGTGACTTGTATCATGTTTTTGCCATGGTTAACCGTTGGGGTGCCCCGGATGAGTGCATATATGGTATCAGTGGCGAGCCAATTTATTTAAAATATCCTGCTCATTTTGAACCTATATCCGGTTTAAAGGGCTACTATTTAATGCAAATTGGTATGGGTGGTACAACCTATAATTTGTATGACTGTAATGATAAATTAATATTTACTTATAAGGAACAGGATAATAAACATTGGCCACATGTAGCTTTAGAAGAACGAAATAATATGATTGTTTTAAGAAATAGTGCTGATGATATTGTCTATAAGACACCGGTTATTAGAACCGAAAAAACGCTTAGAGTACGAAAAGATAATCTTCAAGAAATAGAAACAATTTTAAAAAGATTTAATGTCGATAAAACTTTAAGAGAAAAAATGAGATTAGAAGATAGGCTATGCGAAATTTGCTATAATGATTATTTTTTGAAAATAATTGGTCGATTTTTGAATGGTGATGAACTACCAATTTGCGTTATTTGCAAGTCGATAAAAGATGGAATTAGTCGGGTGCTTGCTACCAATATGGCTGGTTTAGAAGTAGAATTTAATAACGAAAAATGTTTAATTGAAGATAAAAATTTAACCTATTATGATAATAATGGTCAAGTAACCAAAAAATTTATGGCACCTAATTATGACAAATTAATAAGAATTGATAAAACGATGGCTAATTTAATTGTAGCCAATAAAATGCACTTAAAAAAAGAAGATAATAATTTAGTCGGAATTGTTAATGGCAAAAAATATAAAATATATGGAAAATATTATTGCGATAGATTGCTTGTGTGTGATGAAGGTAACCTTTATGGCTATTTAGATTGTCAAGGCGAGGAGATAATAAAACTACAATTTGTAGAGGCTGGTACTTTTGAGAATGGCATCGCTGGTACCTCAAAAGGAAGAATTGATCTTGATGGTAATCTTTTGGAAGATGAAAACTTAGAAAAAATTAAAAGATATTATAATAGTGATTGCTTAATGCTTTTCTATAGAGGGACGTTTGATATTAATAATCATATTTTAGGGATAGTTAATAATGATTTTAAATGCTATCTAGAAATTATGCCAAAGAAAAAGGGCTTATTAAAAAGAAAACCTAATACTTATTACTATGTTGATTATAAGACTAAAAAAATTGTGAAGTCGGATTATCGCCCCGTAAGACAATATATTAATTTTGTTATTTTTTATATAGAGAAAAACTTTTATTGGCAAGAGGGCTATTATTTATATGATAAAAATGATGGTAGTTACACTTGGATAGCTAGTAAAAAAGATGAAATATATTTTCATAGTGATTATTTTGCTTTAAATGGAATAACTTATTATCTTACTGATCGCGTAATAGATTTAGGCAATTTTTATTTAGCAGGGCGAGTAAAAAAAGATGATAGTGAGATTAAAACAAAAGATGAATTTTTAAAAATAGCTAACACTATAGAAAAAAATAATGCCGAAGATAATAGAAAAGATTTAAGAGATCAAGTGGCAAAGCAGCAGGAATATCTTTTTATGTTACAAGAATATCAAGCAAAAATTGATGAATATGAGGAGAAAAAAAGAGCTGTCTTAAAGAAAATGATTTGTGATGCTAGCGTCAAATATAAATTAGAGCCACCAAATGATTTTATTTATGTGGAAAATGGGGTTAAGAGGATCTCTTCAAAGTATACGGATTATTTAAAATTTTATAATTTATTAATGATTGATTTTAACGATGTTGATGTTAGAGGACTCGATTTTTCAGGTTCATCTTTGGCCATAATTAATCCTCAAACGGTTCATAATAAAGATATGAGTAACGGCAATTTTTGTGATGTTATTTTTAGTACTTATGATTTTACTGGTATTAATATAAGTAATGCTATATTTAATGATGAGTTTGTTTTAGCAAATCAAGATAATATTTTAAAGAAGAAATTAGAAAAATAACTATTGAAGCTTTTATTTTGCTGTATTTCTTAGTATAATTAAAGGAGAAGAAAAAGGTTAATTGTGATATTAAGGAGCTTATAATGCAATTTACTTTAGAAAATGTAATAAAAAATTTAATGAGTATTTATGATAATATCATTGTCCAAGATAGTAATTTAAAGGAAAGTAAAATTCATGATAAAAAATTAGAGATAATATTAGAAAAATTTAAGGATTATTTTTTGGAAGATGTCGAAAGTGCTAGTAACTATTTGAAGTTATTACAAATAGAATATTTTTTATTAACTGGATTTAGCGATATTTTACAAGAAGATTATGATATGGAAGCTTTTTATAATATCTATGATAATTTAGAAGATGATGTAGATATATTTAATGTATATTTTTGGGAAAGTGATTATTTAAAAATAATATTAGATATAATAATTGAAAATTATCGTGATACACGATTTTATGATTATACTCTTTTTAGAGCAGCTTTAAATGATAGAAAAACTGCTAAAGTAATAAAAAAATTACATATAAATCTTGAGGAAGATAAAAAAATAGCAAAAAAACAATTTAGTCTTGATAAAAAAGCTGCAGGTTTTATTGATATAGATTTAGAATATCCGATGGAATTTTTTCTTTATTTAAAATACTTTTATAAAAATTATAAAAGTAAAGAAATTGTTAAAGAATATGCTAAAGAAAAGCTAAGGGTTTTGCAAGAAAATAATTTTATTGTTTATAAAAATATATTAGTAGTTTTAATGAAGTTTTATTATTATTATGCTAGTAATTATCAATTTTCTTTTCAAAAAACAAACAGTATTAATAACGTAGAAGCGATGGATTTACTTGATATTATAAGTACTGCTCCTAGTAAAGACTATTTACTTTTTCAAGCAGGTATTGATTACTATTTAGATTTATTATTGGATAGTGTGTTTATTTATACCACAAATGGTTATAATAGTTTAGAGGCTTCTTTAACTAAAGAGCAAAGGAAAGTTTTAGAAAAATTAGGATAAGAAATTTTATGAAATTGAAAAAGAGATATAAATTACTTTTAATAATAATATTTTTTATAATAGTAGGAGTTATTTATAGAACGATATTTAAAAATAAAGATCAAAAAAACAATTATGATACTTTTAATGAAGAGGAAGAATTAAGCTTAGAAGGTTTAGTGATTTATCAGGACTTGGATAATATGTATCTTTGCGATGATAAAGGTATAATTTATATTTTGCCAAGAAGTGAATATCAACCTAATGATTATGTTAAAATAACTTATGATGGAGTCCTTGATAAAAATATAGCAAAGCAAGATATTACTATTAAAAAAGTAGAGAAAATAAAGAAAGACTTAATTTTAAAAAGTCTAGATGATGAAAATTATGAAAGTGCTAAAGAGATAGTTGCAGCCATGTCTTTAGAAGAGATGATCGGACAAATATATATGGTTCATCATTCTACTAGTAGTTTAGAAGATATTGAAAAATATCATTTGGGAGGAATTATTTTATTTGGCAGTGATTTTAAGAATAAGACAAAAGATGAAGTAATTACTATGACTAATGATTTGCAAAGTCAAGCTAAAATACCTTTGCTATTAGCAGTGGATGAAGAAGGCGGTATTGTTGTTAGAGTTAGTAGTAATAAAAATCTAAGAGATAGTATCTTTTTATCACCAAGAGTATTATATAATCAAGGTGGCTTTGATTTAATAAGGCAAGATAACATTGAGAAAAATACTTTACTTAAATCTTTAGGGCTTAATATTAACTTAGCACCAGTTTTGGATATTTCTAATGATAAGAATGATTATATTTATAGTCGTTCAATTGGCCTTAGTCCCGAGCTTACTGGTGAGTTTGCTATTAATATAATAGATTCTTCTAAAGAAAGTGGTATAGTTAATGTTTTTAAACATTATCCTGGTTATGGTAGTAATAAAGATACGCATAAAAGTAGTTCGGTAGACACTAGAAGTTTAGAAGAAATAGAACAGGATTTATTACCTTTTAGGATGGCTATTGATAATGGGGCGGAAGCAATAATGATTAGTCATAATACAGTAGAGGCTTTAGATAATATTAATCCTGCTTCTATTTCTATAAATAATCATAATTATTTACGAAATACTTTAAATTTTACTGGAATGATTATCACTGATGCATTAAATATGGGAGCTACTGCGGATGTAGAAAATATGGGGTTAAAATCATTACTTGCTGGTAATAACATATTGGTAACTAAAAATTATACTCGCGATATAAATGAGATTTTAGAGAACATAAAAAATGGCAGTTTAAGTAAAGAATATGTTAGAAGTTTAGCAATAAAAATTATAGAGTTGAAGATAAAAATGGGCTTATTAGACTAGGTCCTTTTTATTTAATCTAAAATTTGTCTTTTAATAATTTATAAAAATTAAGAATAAAAACTTAAAAATCGCGCATAATAATTGATATTATAGCGGGCTTTTTTAGAAAATCTTTGTTCTACTACTTGCACTTAAATATATGTTTTGATACAATACTTATGGCTTTAAAAGTCAAATATTCATATTTACTGAGATATTTTATCGAGTGCCGAAGAGGTGATAAGTATCGTTTGCAGGTAAATAGAAGCATAACGAAGGAGGGATTTTTAATGGCTGTAGTTTCTATTAGTAATTTATTAGAAGCTGGGGTTCATTTTGGTCATCAAACCAAAAGATGGAATCCAAAAATGAAGGAATATATCTTCACAACAAGAGACGATATTTATATTATCGACTTACAAAAAACACTTGCTTGCATGGAAGAAGCATACACTAAGATTAGTGATATTGCTAAAAATGGTGGTACTTTCTTATTTGTAGGTACTAAAAAACAAGCTCAAGAAGCAAGTATTGAATGCGCTAATCGTTCAAAATCATTCTATGTAACTGAAAGATGGTTAGGTGGAACTTTAACTAACTTTAGAACTATTAGAAGAAGAGTTAAGAGATTAGAAGAAATCGAAAAAATGGAAGAAAACGGTACATTTGAAGTATTACCTAAAAAAGAAGTTATTCAAATTAAGAAAGAATATGAAAAACTTAATAAATTATTAGGTGGTATTAGAGAAATGGCTAAATTACCAGATGCTATGATTATTGTTGATCCTAAGAAAGAAATCAATGCAATAAGAGAAGCAAGAAAGTTAAATATTCCAGTATTTGGTATTGTAGATACTAACTGCGATCCAGATGATGTTGATTATGTAATTCCTGGTAATGATGATGCTGTTCGTTCAGTAAAAATCGTTTTAGGTGCTTTAACTAACGCTATTTGTGAAGCTAATCGTTTAGAAGTAATTGATTATGTTACTGAAGAAAAAGAAAAAACAAAAGCTACTGAATCTAAAGATAGCAATGAATTAGAAGAAATGCGTAAAAATGATGAATTAGAATCAAAATCTATTCAAGAATTAAAAGCAATGGCTAAATCACGTAAAGTTAAAGGCTATACAAATATGAAAAAAGATGAATTAATCGCATCTTTAAATAAATAAGATTAAATATAAGGAGAAATTTATGATTACTGCACAATTAGTAAAAGAATTAAGAGATGCTACTAACTTAGGTATCTTAGATTGCAAAAAAGCATTAGAAGCTACTAATGGTAATATTGATGCTGCAATTGATTGGTTAAGAGAAAAAGGTATTGCTAAGGCTGCCAAAAAAGAATCAAGAATTGCTGCTGAAGGTCTTGCTAATATCTATGTAAGTGGTAATAAAGCAGTTATTTTAGAAGTTAATTCAGAAACTGATTTTGTTGCTCAAAATGAAGACTTCAAGAAAATGGTTGATGAAATTGGTAACGCTGTTTTAAATAGCGATGCTACAACTGTAGAAGAAGCTAATGCTTTAGAAGTTAACGGTACTACTGTTGCTGATTACATTGTTGCAATGACAGCTAAGATTGGTGAAAAGTTATCTCTAAGAAGATTAGAAGTAGTAACTAAGAGGGATGATGCTACTTTTGGTAGTTACTTACACATGGGTGGTAAGATTGCTGCTTTAACTGTAGTTAAAGGTGATAACAGCGAAGTTGCTAAAGATGTAGCAATGCAAGCTGCTGCTATGAAACCAGAATATACTTTTGAAGCTGATGTTCCTGAAGATAGAGTAGCAAAAGAAAAAGAAGTATTAAAAGAAGAAGCAATGAAAGAAGGAAAACCTGCTGAAATTGCTGAAAAAATGGTTGCTGGTAGATTAAAGAAATTCTTTAAAGAAATTTGTCTTGTTGACCAAGAATTTATTAAAGACGGCGATGTAGATGTTAAGACTTACTTAACAAATAACAAATGTGAACTTGAAAAAATGGTTCGCTATGAAGTAGGCGAAGGTATCGAGAAAAAGGCGGAAAACTTTGCTGAAGAAGTTATGAGTCAAGTTAAAGGTACTAACTAATATATAGAAAAACAAAAAATAGTGGACGAACCACTATTTTTTTACGTCTTCAATAACTTTGCTGGTACATTCCATATAAGCCCGAAATAAACCACCAGCTCCTAACTTGATACCACCAAAGTAACGAATAACAACAACTAAAGTATTATTCATATTTTTACGCTCTAAAACGGTATAAATAGGCATACCAGCAGTGCCACTAGGTTCTTTATCATCACTTTTTTTAGCTGTACCGCAACACATATAAGCATAAGGAAAATGTCTAGCTTTCTTATGTTCTTTTTTTAAACTTTCTAAAATAAGATTTGCTTCATCAGGACTAGAAATTTCATAATAAAAACCTAAAAAACGTGATTTTTTAATAATTATTTCATTAGAATTAATAAGTTTCATAAAAACACCCATAATAATTATAGCAAAATTTAAAAAAATACTCTATAATTTAGGAAGTGAAGTATTAATTGAAGGAAAAGTAAGGAGAACAATATGGAAAATTTAATAAAAGAAAAATTGCATTTAGTACCTAATTTGCCTGGTTCTTATCAAATGCTTGATGAGAATGGCACTATCATTTATGTTGGTAAAGCTAAAAACTTGCATCGTCGTTTGGCATCCTATTTTAACCGTGAACAAACTGGCAAAACGAAAAAGCTAGTAGAAAATATTAAAGATTTTAAATATATAGTGGCAACCAGCGAAACCGAGGCTTTCTTAATTGAAATTAATTTAATAAAAAAATACAATCCTAAATACAATATTATGTTAAGAGATGACAAATCTTATCCTTATATTGAATATATTTCTAAACCTTATCCGCGTCTTAAAATATCGCGATACCTAAATATCAAGAAAAAGGATAGTCATTATTTATTTGGTCCTTATCCTAATACTTATGCTGCTAGAAGAATAGTTAATTTAATTAATCGCTTGTATCCTTTAAAAAAGTGTGAAGGTATGCCAAAAGAAGTAGAAAATATTAAAGATTTTAAATATATAGTGGCAACCAGCGAAACCGAAGCTTTCTTAATTGAAATTAATTTAATAAAAAAATACAATCCTAAATACAATATTATGTTAAGAGATGACAAATCTTATCCTTATATTGAATATATTTCTAAACCTTATCCGCGTCTTAAAATATCGCGATACCTAAATATCAAGAAAAAGGATAGTCATTATTTATTTGGTCCTTATCCTAATACTTATGCTGCTAGAAGAATAGTTAATTTAATTAATCGCTTGTATCCTTTAAAAAAGTGTGAAGGTATGCCAAAAGAAGTATGTTTGTATTATCATATCCATGAATGTTTAGGTTATTGTTCCAAAGTTTTAGATCAAGAACAAGTAAATAAAATGGAACAAGAAATATTGTCCTTTTTACGAGGCAATACCGCAGTTTTAAGAAATAAAATTTTAGAAAAGATTGATATTTATAGCAAACAATTAAACTTTGAAATGGCTTTAGAATTAAAACAAGAATTGGAATATATTGATTATATAGCAGAAAAACAAAAAGTTGAATTACATGACTTTGTAAATCGTGATGTTATTAACTATTATACGCGAAACGGCTATACTTCAATAACTATTTTTTATATTCGTAATGGTAAGCTTTTAGGAAATAAAAATAATGTCTTGGCTATCGATACGACTGATGATATAGAGTCTTATATTGCTAACTTTTATTTACGCAATGAAATTCCTAAGGAAATATTAATTCCTGATACTTTAGATAAAGATTTACTTAGTGCGACTTTGAACGCTAAATTTACAGTGCCAGAGAAGGGTGTTAAAAAAGAGCTTTTAAATATGGCTTTAACCAATGCGAAAATATATTTTGAAAATGAATTTAAGTTAATTGAAGCTGATGAAAAAAGAACTTTTGAAGCTAACAAAGAACTAGCCTTTGTTTTAAATATGCCGCATATTAATCGAATTGATATCTTTGATAACTCTAATCTTTTTGGAACTTTTGCCGTATCCGGAATGGTGGTGTTTATTAATGGCCGCCCTGAAAAGAGTGAATATCGTAAATATAAAATTCAAGTTGACAAAAATGATGATTACCATACCATGCAAGAAGTAATTTACCGCCGCTATAATAGGGCTTTAATTGAAGAAAGTGTCATGCCGGATTTGATAATAACCGATGGTGGGGAAACCCAAATTCATGCTGCTCAAGAAATTTTAAGCGATTTAGGACTTCATATTCCCGTAGTTGGCTTAAAGAAAGATAATCATCACCGTACCAATGTTTTAGTCGATAGCAATTTAAAAGAAATAAATATTGATACAACTTCTAATCTTTTCCACTATTTAACAAGGATGCAAGATGAAGTCCATCGTTATACCATTAATTATCACCGCACAATCCGTTCCAAAGGTTCAATAAGTAGTGTTTTAGATAACATCGAAGGTATTGGTCCTAAACGTAAAAAAGAACTTATTAAAAAATATGGTAGTGTTAAAAACATGGCCCAAGCTAGCATTATAGAACTAAGTCAAATAATCCCTGAGAAAACCGCTGGTGTCTTAAAAGAATATTTAACAGCTTATTTAGAAGATAAAAATAAAAAGAGTGAGGCTAATGATTAATATTCGTAAAGAACAAAAAATTACTGTTCCTAATAATTATCGAGAATATTTAAAACCGAGTTATGTCTTTATTCCGATAAAAGAAGATAAAAGTTATCCTAAAAAAGCTGTACAAGAAAATGATTATATTGATGATAAAAAAATTCCAATTACGGGAGAAATTGTAGCAACGGCCGTTAATGGCCAAAAAAGATATTTAATTATAAAAAATAAGTTCAATAATGATGATAACAAAATAAATAGTGTTCTGCAAATTAATGATAGTGAACAAATTAGGGATATAAGTGCTGATTGGTCAAACAAAATAAAAACCGATAATTGGTCTAAAGAGATCATAGAAAGCCTTTTAAAGAAATTTAGAGAACAAAAAGTTCTTTATATTGATACTTTTGATGAAGATCCTTATGCTTTTAATAATTATTATTTATTGTTACAAGAAAAAGATAAAATTTTATTACTTTTAGAATATTTATTAGATAATGATTATCTACAAGAAATTTATTTAGTTATCCCAGCTACTTATGAGGCTGTAATTAATGCGTATAAAAAGATTAAAAGCACGAAAATAAAATTAATTATTTTAAATGATTATTTTGCTTTAAGTTATAAAGATATTCTTAGTAAGAGTTTAAGAATTAAAAAAGAGAAGATAGTAAGTATTGAAGAATTGTTAAATATTTATGATGAAGTAAGTGGGGATATTTGTAATTATATTTATGTAACAATAAAGTCCGAAGAACAAGTATATGTTTTAAAAGTTATTAAATATACGATTCTAAAAGAAATATTAGAATATTTACAAATAGATATGTCAGCGATAAATATAACTTTTAATAATAGTATGCTTTGGCAACCAATTGATTTTAAGTATGTTTTAAATGAAGAAACTAAATTAATAATAGTAAATAAAAAAGAAGAATTATCCCAAAAACAAGATAATAAAAAAGATTATTGCTTTAATTGCGGCCTTTGTTATACATCGTGCCCATGGCATTTTAATCCTTTGAAGAAGAAAAAATGTTTTAATTGTGGCTTGTGTAATTATGTATGTCCTAGTAAGAAAATGTTAAAAGTTGGTGATAATAATGGCTAATTATTTAACTAGAAAAGTAACTAATAAAAATTATGAAGGCTTATTATTATTAATTTTATTACCGATAATCGGTTTTAGCTATTATAAGTATGGCTATTTGGAATATACTAGAGGTTTTATTAACATTATAACTAGTTTAAAAGTTATATGGCTACTTATGATTAATATTTTAATTACTTTAGGAATGAGCTTATTTTTAAAAGATCGTTATCCTTATAAATATTATGAGGTAATCTTGTTAACCCTTTTAATGCCGATACAAATACCTTATTTAGTAGATATTATCGGTGTTATTGTCCATAACTTACTAAGAAAATGTCTTAATGATTGTAAATTAAATAACGTTGCGATTACTAAATTAATTATTACTGTTATTTTAATTAGCATAGGTAAGTATAATTATTTATCGATTTATCAAGAACAGGTAAGCAGTATTTATACGGCTAGTGATTTAATATGGGGTGCAACAATTGGAACGATTGGCAGTAATAATATAGTAATTTTGCTTATTTGTTATATTTTATTAAGTAATATTAGTGTCTATAAAAAAGATATTCCCTGGTATGCTATGTTTGGATTTAGTTTGGCTTTAGGAATATATGGACTTATTAATCATAATTTAATAAACTTGATAAAGTTAACTCTTAATAGTCCAGTTCTTTTTAGCTTTATCTTTGTGAGTGCTATTAGCATTAGTAGTCCAATTGGAAAAAAATTAAGAAGGATTTATGGTCTTTTAATAGGCTTATTAACTTTCCTTTTTTTACAAATTAATCCTTATGAAGCTAGTATTATAGCAATTATTATTACTAATTTAATAATTAATCTTATTGATAATTATATCTTAAAATAGTTTATACTAAGTTAGAGTTGATTTTATTTGGAATTTGGAGTACTATTTTAA